>JAISTV010000011.1 GCA_031272485.1 Eubacteriales Family XIII. Incertae Sedis bacterium | reverse complement strand
TATAATTTCAAGGGTCGCGCGACCATCAACACGAGCATTTCCGGAAATACCATAGACGGCGGCGTGGTGGTCTACAGCCAGGGCGGTTATACAACCATAGGCGCGTCCGCGCAAATCAGCAGCAACAACCTCATGAAGACGAACGCCGCAAACGACGGCATAGTGATTATAGCCAAGGACGCCACGGTGGCGGATGGCGGGTACAAAGCTTCCTTTACTTCCATCGCGGGGCAGGTGAAGAGCAATACGGCCGCGGGCGTGTATCACAACCTGATAGGCACCACCGGTTACAACCATTTCACGATAACCGGCACGGGCGACGTTTCGGATAACTTTATCGCGGGCACCATGATAAGGCCCATAGGCATCTTCACGCTGGATGACGGCGGAAAGATAAACAACAATCAGGGGCAGGGGCATTATACGGAGACCTCGCCTGGTTTTCTTTATTCACTCACACGCGATGGCTATACCAAGTGGATGAACAACGTCATAGCCGGCAACGCAAGCGGCACGGTGTATAACATCAACGGGCAGGTCAACGGCAATAAGGGCGGCGGCTACGGCGGCGTGCTGGATTTCGCGGGCGGCGACTCCTTCACTCTGGGACCCACCGGGCAGGTGAACAACAACACATATGCCGGCAACTACGGCGCATTTTACTCCGCGAACGCCGGCGTAAATACCTATAATATCTACGGCGAAATCTGCGGCAACGTGGGAAAGGGCTGGTCCGGCAACTCTTTGGCGTACTCCTGGTCCAGCCGCGGGGTAATCTACGACCAGTACGGCCAAATCAACGTTTATCCGGGCGCAAAGCTTAACGACAATCACAATGGAATTTCCGGCGGCGTTTTTGAGCTGACGCTCGGTTCGCAGCTTATCATGTACGGCGGCGAGATGAAAGGAAACAGCGCCTACGACGGCTCAACTATGTTCACGCTATTGCCGACAGCTGTTTTGACCCAAGACCTTGACCACGTAGGCGGCGGCGCCGTACACGTGAGCGAGCAGTCCAGCTTCATCATGAAGGGCGGCGAGATCTCCGGTAACCAGGCCTACTACGGCGGCGGCGTGCTGGTCACGGGCGGCTCGAAGACGCGATTCGTCTTCGAGGGCGGCACGATAAAGAACAATACCCAGCAGGCGCTTAAGACCAATAATTCAGGAAGCGGCGGCAAGTGGACGAGCGATATAGGAATCGTGGCCAACGGAGATACGCCTATCCTCGATCCGGTAAACGGTCACTTTGTCGAAATACACCCCGAGGCGGTTCTGGGCAGCGGTTATATAGGTGTACAGAACAACACCAGCCAGGCTACCGGTACCGACACTGTGGTTTACGGCCCGACCGTCGTGCCCACCGCATCCGGCACCAACTATAAGTTCAACCAGGTCGTCATAGTCCCCGCCTCGCGCACCGAGACCCTCTACGTGGAGCAGATGGATCAGTTTGCGCCCGGCAACGAAGGGCTTACCGCGCTGCGGGATGCCATCACGAACACCACCACGGGCTATGCGCAGGATCTGGATACTTACGAACAGGCGCGCCTGACCTACAGCGGCAACGTATGGATCAGCACGGACCTGGCCTCCGGCACGCAGAAGGTTTCCACGAACTATCCGGATGAGCTTTCTTCCGCGAACTATAACAAGTACGAATACGTCTTCTCCTTCCAGGCACTTGACGCGGCCGGGGTTCCGGTGGCGGGCACCCAACCCACTGTGGTGCGGCCATCGCGTAACGGGACTGCCAGTCTGGATGTCAACATTCCCATTGTCGCAGGGGCATACGGATACGGGATCGTGAAGTACTACTATCCCAAGTCGGAGGACCTGACGCTGTACATAGAGCACGCGCCTGCGGCCGGCGGCACGTTTAACGAGGTTACGGGCGGCGAGGACCTGCCTGTTACGTTCAAGTTTGACACGAGCACCAGCCACGTGCTGTGGACGACCGACGCGGGCGTGGTCTGGCACGACGCGGGAACGGCGGGCCGCGTGACGCTCTCCGCCATAGCGGACGGGAGCTGCGGCTACTACCTCGACTACGTGCAGTTTACGGCGGGCGACGGGACGGTGCGGTATCTAACGCCGAGCGCCATAGCCAGCGAGGTGGCCATAACCTACTTCGATTTGGCTGCGGAGACGGGCGGGCAGAAGAATGTGGTGCACGCGCAGTTTGCCCGGCCGCAGTATGCCATTTCGACCATCTATCAGAAGCCGGACGGGAGCTGGCCGGTCTCCACGGAGACGAGCTACTATTCGACCACCATTGTAGAAATCTCGGGCGGGATACCCAGTTGGGTGGAGACCTACCCCGGCCTGGTTACGGTGCGGCAGGGGTACCATTTTGACGCCGGAAACGCCGATAATCTTACAGGCGCGGCCTTCCTTATGCCGTCGGCCAGCGGCTACCCGACCACGCTCAAGACGCATTACGCGCTGAACAGCTACACGGTGAAGTACGACCTGGACGGCGGGAATCTGGGCGGCGTTGCCACGGTGCCGGACAAGACGGGCGTGCACTGGGATAACACCGGGCTTACCACCGTCATCAACCCGCAGCGCGACGGCTATACGTTCGCGGGCTGGGAGCTGTCCTACATAGACTACCCGGTCTACACGCCGGATACCACGGTGGCGGCGGGCGCGCAGCCGGTCATTTCGAGCGACTCGTTCGGGAGCCTCATGCTGGCGCAGGCCGTACAGGAATCACCGGGCCGCGCAAACAACGAGGACGGCGTGGCCGTAACGCTCACGGCACGCTGGAACATTACCAACTATCAGATCATATACTATCTGGACGGCGGGACGAACGCGCCCGGAAACCCCACGGGGTATAACGTGAGCACGGGGCTGCCGCTGCTCATAAATAACCCGACGCGCACGGGCTATACGTTCCTGGGCTGGACGGTGGACTATTCGTACAGCATCTTTACGGATATTACGACGAACACCATAAGCTACAGCGTTCCGGCGGGGACCACGGGCAATATCACGCTCACGGCGCACTGGCTCGTAAACGAGACGCCGCCCACGCCTACGCCGGACCCGGATCCCGATCCGGAGCCCACGCCGGAGCCCGAGCCGGAACCGGAGCCTGAGGTGACCACGCCCACGGCCGTCACGCCGGCCGAGCCGGACACCCCGGACGAGATAGACACGCCCGACCCGGCGGTGCCGGAGGATGCCATAGAGGAGACGACCATACCGGTGGGCAGCTTCTCCTGGGGCGACCACTGGAGCCTGCTCTCGCTCATCCTCTCGATTATCGCGGTGCTCATCTCGCTGCTGCTGTTCATAGGCTACTTCTACGGGAAGCGGTACCACGGCGGCTCGCTGCTCAAGCTGCTGTCCATAGTCGTGGGCATCGCCACGCTGCTCGCCTGGATTATCCTCGACGACACGAGCCTGCCGGTGGCGTGGGTCAACCGCTGGACGCCGGTCATAGGCATCCTCTTCCTCGTGCACCTGGCGCTCCTGCTCATCTACAAGCTCCAGAAGCAGCACGCGGAGAAAAAGGAAGACGAGGTGGCAGTTTCCGCCCGAGGCAAGACCCGCTGTAATGCTTGAAATTACGTAATCTTTCAACTATTGAATAATTGCAATCCTCTCTTTGGCGTGTTACCATAATGGCAAACACCCAAAGAGAGGAGGGTATCATAATGAACACAAAGAAAACGGGGAGCAAACCGTTTTTTTCTTTTTTATCTATCGGCCTTATCACGATTCTCTTTTTCATTCTCATCCTGCTGAGCACAGGCGTTTGCGGCGCGGAAGAGCAGGCGCCAATGGATTTGCCGGAAACGGAGCCTACCCCACCTGCTATTGACGCGCCGGAAAGTATGACCGTGCCCAAGAGGTTTCATGCGGCCCTGACCGGAAACTGGAGCGTCCTTTCGCTCCTCCTTTCGGCAGCCGCCGTGCTCACGGCCATGATGCAGCTGATAAACCCGCGCGGCCGCGAAGAGCGGAAGCGGCGGGGCAGGGTGCTGTACGTGCTGCTCGGCCTAACGGGCTTTCTTACGCCGGCAGTCTGGCTCCTGTTCGATAACCTGCGCCTGGCCGCAGGCTGGATAAACCGCACCACGCTGCTGGTATTAGCGGCCTTCCTGCTGCACGCAGCAGCGCTGCTATCCTACCGCCACCGCACGCGTGACACACAGTAGCGTCCACAGGGGTTGCGCAGATGCGTGCTGCTATCCGCGAGGCAGATGGCGGCACGCACCCCTGAACGGGCTGTTTTGTGGTATAATTTATGTTCGTATTGTAATGACGGAAACTTTGCGGCCTGTGGAGGGAAGAATGCAGAAATTAGGACTGAATGAACTGCGCGAACGCTTTCGCGATTTTTATGTTTCGAAGGGGCATTATGCCCAGCCCAGCTTTTCGCTGGTGCCGGAAAACGATAAGAGCCTGCTGATAATCAACTCGGGCATGGCGCCGCTTAAGCCTTTCTTTGCGGGGCTGGAGCAGCCGCCGTCCAAACGCATGACCACGTGCCAGAAGTGCATCCGCACGGGAGACCTGGAAAACGTGGGGCATACGTCGCGCCACGGCACATTCTTCGAGATGCTCGGAAACTTCTCCTTTGGCGACTACTTCAAGCGCGAATCCCTTACGTGGGGCTGGGAGTTTATCACCCAGAACCTCGAGATGCCCGTGGACAAGCTGTGGGCTACCATCTACGAGGACGACGAAGAGGCGTACGACATCTGGATAAACGACATAGGCATAGCGCCGGAGCGCGTGGTGCGGCTGGGCAAGGACGACAACTTCTGGGAGATAGGCACAGGCCCCTGCGGTCCGTGCTCCGAGATTTACTTTGATCGCGGCGAGAAATACGGCTGCGGCAAGGAGGATTGCAAGCCGGGATGCGACTGCGACCGGTATGTGGAGTTTTGGAATCACGTGTTCACACAGTTCAACCGCGACGACGCGGGAAACTACACACCGCTGCCGCATCCGAACATTGACACCGGCATGGGCCTCGAGCGACTCGCCTGCATTATGCAGGACACGGACTCCATCTTTGACATAGATACCATACGGCACATCCTGACGGGCGTCACGGAGATTTCCGGCGTGGCGTACGAGGACGGGCAGGCGGCAACGGATGTGAGCGTGCGCATTATTACCGACCACATCCGGTCCGTGACGTTTATGATTGCGGACGGGATTATTCCGAGCAATGTCGAGCGCGGGTATGTGCTGCGCCGGCTGCTTCGCCGGGCCGGGGTTCACGGGCGGAAACTGGGCATCAAACGTCTGTTCCTTACGGAGCTGGCGGACCGGGTTATCGAGGTTTCCGGGAAGGCGTATCCTGAGCTCGTGGAGAAGGCCGCGTATATAAAGAAGATGATTCGCATAGAGGAGGAGAAGTTCGCCGCGACGGTGGAGCAGGGCTATGAGATGCTCAACGGCTATATTGAGGAGCTGTCCGGGCTTGAGGAGCGCGTGCTTTCCGGTAAGACGGTGTTCAAGCTCTACGACACACACGGATTCCACCCGGAGCTTACGCGGGAGATTCTCGAGGAGCACGGGATAGACATAGACGAAGAAGGGTTCGAGCGCGAGCTCGAGCGGCAGCGCGAGACCAGCCGCCAGAACATGAAGGTAGCGGAGTCCGCGGCCTGGGCGGAGGACGAGCAGATTTTCGCCGAACTGCCCAAGACCACGTTCGAGGGTTACGAACAGCTGCAGGGCGGCGCGACGGTGCTGCGGATTTTTGCGGACGGCGCGGAGGCGGACGCAGCTTACGAGGGCGCTTCGGTGCTCTTCGTGCTGGATCGCACGCCGTTTTACGCGGAGAGCGGCGGACAGGCGGGCGATAAGGGCGATATAACGGGCGACGACGGCGCCTACGCGGTGGTCACGGACGTGAAAAAGGTCCGCGGCGTGTTCCTGCACGAGGCTTTGGTACGCGGCGGTGTGTTCAAGGCGGGCGACCAGGTTCGCTGCTCGGTGAATGTGGCTAACCGCTATCGCACGGCGCGCAACCACACGGCCACGCACCTGCTGCACAAGGCGCTGCGCCAGGTGCTCGGCGACCACGTCCAGCAGGCAGGCTCCTTTGTTAACGCCCAGTCGCTGCGGTTCGATTTCAGCCACTACGAGGGGATAGGCGAGCAGCAGCTTGCGGAGGTGGAAGCCATAGTCAACAGCGTCATTGACGAGTTTCAGCCGGTTACGGTGAGCGAGTGCGCGCTTGCGGAGGCGAAACAGAAGGGCGCCATGGCCCTCTTCGACGAGAAGTACGGCGACACCGTGCGGGTGGTGGAGGTAGGCGACTTCTCCATAGAGCTGTGCGGAGGAACGCACGTGAAAAGCAGTGGCGAGATAGGGGCTTTCAAGATAGAATCGGAGAGCTCCGTCGGGTCTGGCACGCGGCGCATAGAGGCGATTACGGGTACGAACATACTTTCGCCATTGGACAAGGCCGAGACGTACCTCAAGGAGATAGGCGACGTGGTCAAGTCGCATCCGGACTATATTCTGGAGCGTGTGAACGGGCTTCTGGCAGACATGAAAGACATAAAGAAGGAGCTCGAGGCGGCTAAGCAGGACCAGATGAAGAGCTCGGCGGGCGATCTATTGGCGGGGGCTAAGCAGATCGGGCCGGCCAAGCTGGTCACACAGGTGTTTGACGAGTATACGGCAGAGGATCTGCGCGGGCTGTGCGACGACATTCGCGGAACGGAGAAGGACGTCATTCTGGCGCTGGCCTCCAGGACGGACGGCAAGGTAATCTTTATCGTGGCTGTTTCCGACCACCTGCAGGAGGCCGGGTACCACGCGGGTAAAATAGTCAAGGAGATGGCGGCCGCGGCAGGCGGCGGCGGCGGCGGAAAAGCGGACATGGCACAGGCGGGCGCGAAGGACGTTTCCAAGGTGGAGGCGGCTATGGCGGCGGCGGTGCGCGCGGTCAGCGAAGTTTAGAGAAAGTTCAGGCTTCGAAATTTTTGCGATTTCTGACACAATTCGAATGGAAACTGCCTAAGAACGTGTGTTATAATAAGTTGCACGCACGGTAAGAGAAGAAGGGAACTCGATTTCCCGGAGCGGAGCGATAGATGGAAAACCGTAACACAATGGTATACAGCGCAAACGAGAAGGGCACCGAGAAGACGATTTACGAAATTCTCGCCGCGATTTACGATGCACTCGAAGAGAAGGGCTATAACGCCCTTGACCAGATGGTCGGGTACATTTTGTCGGGCGATCCTTCGTACATCACGGGCCACAACAACGCGCGCAACCTGGCGCGTCGGCTCGAACGGGACGATCTCGTAGAAGAACTTCTGCGCGCTTATCTGGACAAATAATAGCTGGAATAAATATCCATGAGAATCTTAGGCCTTGACGTCGGCGATAAGACCATCGGCATTGCGATTAGCGATCCGCTGGGCTTCACGGCGCAGGGTCTTTTGAATTATGAGCGGACGGATTCGCAGAAAAAGGATACGGACAAGGTTATAGAGCTGCTGCGCGAGTATGACTGCGAGACGGTGGTCGTAGGGCTGCCGCTGAACCTGAACGGAACGGATAGCGTGCAGACGGAGAAGGTACGCGCGTTTACGGAAAAGCTCATGAACAAGATGCGCTCGAATGGACTGGGGAACGTAAACGTGGTTTTGGAAGACGAGCGGTTTACAACCAAGATAGCATCCGCGGCTATGAAGGAGGCGGGGGTGCGTTCTGATAAACGTAAGAAAGTTATTGACAAGCAGGCGGCAGTGGTAATTCTGCAAGGGTACCTGGAGTCGCGGCGATAGGGGTGTGCATTATTTGCTGCCCTGTTATTATCTATTCCTAAAATCAATGTTTTCGGAATAGATAAACCCTAAACTCCCTATTTGCAGCGCAACTATGCCGGCTCAGACGGCGGAAATAACTGTTTATATGCGCAATGAACGATAATCGTTGAAATTTCAATGGTTTCGAGGTGCGAGGCTCAAATCTTCGATTTAAGCGATTTTCCTTTCTTTCAGGAGTTACGGTACCTGCCGATTTCGGGGGTTTTTCGCCCTGTGGGCATTTTGCGGCGACGGGCGGCCTGCCACCTTCCGTCTGTCAGGTGTATATGGGGACCTGCAAGGTCTGGCCTTCGTATACGGACTGGCTGTCCAAGTCGTTCGTACGGCAGATTTCTCTTATGTAGCTTCGTACATCTGTGCCTGCCGGCGCATATGCCGTGGCTATATCCCAAAGCGTGTCTCCGGAGATTACCGTTACGGTGGCGTATCGGGTTTCCTCGGCGCCGCTGGCTTCCAGCGTCCGGTTAAACGCCCAGCCGAACACGAACGCGCCTATGAGTATTCCTATGGTCAGCACGGTTATTACGAAAATCGAAAATCTGACCTTGGATTTTATTCTGTAACGCTTTCTTACGATTGTGTCCTGATACATTTCTTCCTCCATGTGTACATCCGTTCGTTACGGGATATATACATAATATCAGAACGATTGTTCCTGTCAACCGGAACGCGCAAAATGTAAATCAAACGCAATCTTATGTTCGCGTTTTCGGCCTGTATCTATTGAAATTCCAACGGTTTTACAGATTTCCTTTGGTCGACAGCCCCAGAATCTCCCTCGCCTCCGCAGGTGTGGCGACAGGGCGCCCCACCGCTCTTGCAAGCCCCACGGCTTTCTCCACCAGCGCCGCGTTTCCGGGCGCCAGGACGCCCTTCTCCAGATATACATTATCCTCGAACCCCACGCGTATGTGGCCGCCCATCTGTATGGCAGCCGCCGCCAGCGGAAACTGCGCCCTGCCTATGCCGGTGGCGCACCAGGTGGAACCGGGAGGAAGCGTGTCCACAAAAAACGCGAGCGTCCGCACATCTGCCGCCGCCGCGCCCACCACGCCCAGCACGATATTAAAATGGACGGGCTCCTTTATATACCCCTCCCGCGCCAGCGCTATGGTCGTGTCTATGTGACCCTTGTCGAACACCTCGCACTCGGGAACTATGCCCCTTTCCAGAAACCGCTCGCAGAACACCTTGACGTCCGGAATGCTGTTCGCGTAGACCTCGTCGCCAAAATTGCAGCTGCCCGGGTTTAGCGACGCCATCTCCGGATTCAGCAATGTCGGCGTCAGGCGCTCCTCGTTGGTCATGCCTATTGTGCCGCCGGTCGTAGGCAGTATGATTACATCCGGACTGGCTGCCCGTATGCCTTCCATTACCGCCCGAAAGCGTTCCAGATCCATTGTCGGGGTCCCGTCATCCTGCCTCACGTGCAGGTGGATAATAGACGCGCCGGCCTGATAAGCGCATGCTGCCTCCCGGACGGTCTCTTCCACCGTGTAAGGCACCGCCGGGTTGTGCGCGCGGGTCACCTCGCCGCCGCAGATGGCCGCCGTTATGATGAGCTTCTCAGCGCTCGCCACGCAGACCACCTCCAAACACGCGTTTGAGCTCCGCCGGCACCACGCAGATGCCCTCCGCCTCGCAGACAATGACGGGCTCCTCCAGGAAGTCCGCGGCGCTGGGCGATATGTCCGGGCGGGCCGCTATGACCTTCTTCGCCAGAAAGCGCATCCGCCTGGAGGTGTTGCCCATCTCCGTAATCTGCCCGCTCGCCTCTATAAAGTCGCCGGCGTACACCGGGGCGCGAAACGCCACGTTTTCGTATGTTAAGAAAAGCCCCTCGTCGCCGTCGCAGGCAATCAGAAGCTCCGTAGCCACGTCGCCGAACAGCGCCAGCATCCGGGCGCCGTCCACAAGGTTGCCGCCGTAATGCGCCTCCGCCGCGCTCATCCGCACGCGGATAACGGCCGTGTATTCATTCGTGTCTTTCTGCATACGCGCACCACCTTTCTTTCTTCAGATTATAACAAAGCCGCGCGCGAGAATCACCCCGCTACCCCTTGAGGCCGCGCACTTCGTACTGCCGGTCAATCCACGCCAGAAAGCGTTTGCGGTTCACGAGCGAGACCGCTGCCGCCGCCAGCACCACCACCGCCACGATGATTATCCCCACGTAGCTGCCGCTGCGGACCATCATGCCTATGGCTATGCTGCACAGCAACGCAGGCGTGCGCGCCACCATGCTGATGCCCAGAAACGGCAGGCAGCGCATTTTGGATATGCCGGCCGCGTACGCGAACAAATCCTTGGGGATGCCCGGGAACAGGTAGATGAGAAAAATAATCAGCAGGCCCTTCTTGGAACCCAGCGCCTTGATAAACCGCTCCAGCCGTTTCTCCCCGAAGATGAGGTAGATCATGTCCTTGCCCAACAGGCGACCGAGGTAGAACGTGAGCACCGTACCTATGGCTATGCCGATAATCGAAAGCAGAAATCCCAGGAAAAAGCTGAACGCATACCCAGCGGCGAACTGTATGGGCTGCCCCGGTATGATGGAGATAATCACCTGCGCAATCTGCAGGACTATGTAGACCAGCGCCGCCTTCCCCTGGTATTCGTCGAGGAACGCGTTCACCTTTTCTATGGAATCCACCTTGTGGATTATGTCCGGATTCCGCAGCCAGATGAGAAGCGGCACACCTACCACAATCCCGATCAGCAGCGCGAACTTGAGCACCGCCAGCAATGTCTTAAATGTCTTCTTCGCTTTTTCGCCATGCAGCATCATAAATCCGTCAAAAGTCCTTTCGCAAGCATGCTCTGGGCCGCCATGAGCGCGCCCATCCGGGAATATTCGTATGTGAGACCCCCTTGAAAATACACGTTATAAGGCTCCCGGAGCGGCCCGTCCGCGGAAAGCTCTATGGAAGAGCCCTGCACGAAGGCCCCGGCCGCCATGATTACCGGATCCGCGTAGCCGGGCATATCCCACGGCTCCGGCCGCACGAAGCTGTCCACCGGTGCCGCCGCCTGCACGCCCTCGCAGAAAGCCACGAGCGCCTCCGCCGACCCCAGCCGGATGGTCTCTATAATATCGCTGCGCGCCGCGTCCCAAGCCGGCGCCACATGGAAACCCAGATCCTCGAAAAAACGGGCGCAGAACACCGCGCCCTTAAGCGCCGCCGCCGTGACCGAGGGCGCCAGAAACAGCCCCTGCAGCACGCTGCGCGTCTGCCCGAACGTGAGCCCGCACTCTCCGCCTATCCCGGGGCAAGTGAGCCGCTGCGCGATTCGCCCTACCAGGTCCGCCCTGCCCGCCACGTATCCGCCCGACAGCGCCAACCCGCCGCCCGGGTTCTTAATCAGCGACCCCGCCATAAGGTCCACGCCCCGCTGCGTGGGCTCCTCCGTCTCCAGAAACTCCCCGTAGCAGTTGTCCGTCATGCAAACTATGTCCGCATCCAGCCCGTGCACGAACGCCGCCCACTCTTCTATCTGCGCCAATGTAATGGCCGCGCGCTCCTCGTAGCCCGTAGCCCGCTGAATCGCCGCTATCTTCGTGTTGGGCGTAACCGTCGCGCGGATGCCCGGAAGGTCTATCCCGCCATCCGGCAGAAGGTCTACCTGCTTGTAAACCACGCCGAACTCATCCAGACCGCCCTTCCCGGCGAAATCCGCCTCCGCCCCGAACGTGGATTTCAGCGTGTCATAAGGCGCACCCGAGCAGTAAACCACCTCGTCGCCCGGCCGCAGCAGCCCCGTAAAACACAGGGAAAGCGCGTGCGTGCCGTTCACAATCTGCGTGCGGACCAGCGCCTCCTCCGCCCCGAAAACAGCCGCGAACACCCGTTCCGTAACTTCGCGCCCCGCGTCGTTATATCCGTACCCCGTGGCCCAGTTAAAGTGCCCTTCCGCCACCCGGCAGTCCTGAAACGCCTTGAGAACCCGCATCTGGTTTACGGCCGCCGTCTCCTCTATGGCTGCAAAAGCAGGTCGCACTGCCGCCTCGGCCGCCCCGGCGCGGCGAACCAGCCGTTCGTCGATTCCGTAAGCCTGCGTGAGATATTGCCCAAGATCCATCCTACCGCTCAAATTCCGTCTCCCATTCCATGTCCCGAATAAGCTCCCGCCGCGCGTTCTTCCGGTGCGCCGCGTAAAGCTGCGTGGTCGTTATGTTGTCGTGATTCAAGAGCTCCTGCACGTCGTAGATGGAGTTGCCGCGCTCTATGAGCGAGGTGGCCGTCGTGGCGCGCAGCTTGTGGGGGCTGTAGCCCTCCCGGCGCCCCGTGCCCAGCGCTATGGCTGTGTACTTCTTGACCATCTCGCGAATCTGCCGCTCCGTCATGCGCGTGCCGCGCAGCGACAGGAACAGCGCGTCCTCCTCGTGCCCCTCGCCCCGCTCAAGCTCTATGTACTCGCGCAGCACCTTGACCGCCGACTTGTTCAGCGGCATGCTGGTCTCCTTGCCCCGCTTGCGGTAAATCTTAAATTCGCCGCGGTGGAAGTTGAACGACGAGAGGTTCAGCTCCCGCAGCTCCGAAATCCGGAGCCCGTACGTGACGAACAGCACCAGAATGGCCTTGTCGCGGTAGCGCGTCTTCTGCCAGAATTGCTTCTCCTTGGGCGAAAGACCCTCGCCCTTGCTCACCGCGTCCAGCATGAGCATGACCTCGTCGTCCTGCAGCGCCTTGATTTCCTTGTCGCCCGCCTTGGGCAGCCGGATCGGGTCGAACCCGTCCGTGATGTTCTTCTCAATCAGCCCGTCCCGGTACAGGTACTTGAACAGCACAGAAAGAGACGAGCGCTTCCTCGCCAATGACTTGTTGTCGTTACTGTAAATATGGACGCCGGCCTCCGTTTCAATCCGGTACTTGCGGCAATACTCCAGAAAGAGATTCACATCCGGCGCCGTGACGGCCGCAAGCTCAGCGCTCTTTATCTCCAAAGGCTCCTTCGCGTCCGTAAGATCCGTCTCGTCTATCAGGTAGCGGAGGAAAAACCGGATGTCCCTAAGGTACGCCAGCCGCGACATGGGCAGCACGTTCCCTTTCAGGTAACTGAAAAACCCGCGCAGAAACCGCGGAAGCTCCTTCTGCAGCGCCTCACACTGCTCCTCCAAAAGAACTTCCTTGCGCAGAATATTCCCGGGCTTATCGCTCTTGTTGTGTATCCGTATCTCACTCACACCTCTATTTTAACGAAAAACAAGGGCGTATGCCATTTCATTTCTATATCAGAAGGTCATTTCGTTAGAACCCGCATTGACATTCATACGCTGCGTATGTATAATTTCAATAGTGACGGGTCGCTGTTGTCAGCGGCGAACACCTCACAGAAACTATTGTGTATAGTATTCGTAAAGTGTACCGCAATACTTATGCGGTACTACTTCTTTTTGTGACTAAGAAGCAGCACCAAAGCGAGCCAGGCAATAACGTCTAACGTTATGTCTACTGTCACCATAGCGCTTCTCCTTTCCGTTTCCGGAAGTGTCCGCACACAGCGACCCGTAGGTAAATATTAACATATTACTTTTAGAATTTCAAGATAATTTTCGAGCGTTCTATAACGCCCGCTATCTCCCGGTGAGGTCTACCTGTTCGGCCTGGGGGTAGCGGCTGAACCACGTCATTTGGCGCTTGGCGTAGCGGCGGGTGTTGCGCTTTATCAGGCGGACCGCCTCGGCCATGTCGTACTCACCGTCTAAATACCCGAGCAGTTCCTTGTAACCTATGCCGAGCATGGCAATTTTCTCTGTGCCCAGGCCCTTATCTTTCAGCCCGCGCACTTCGCCGAGAAGGCCTGCCTCCATGAGCGCGTCCACGCGGGCGTCTATACGGGCATAGAGCTGCGCCCGCTCGCGCACGAGGTAGTAAATCTTCGGGTCGAGCAAGTCCGAACGTTTCCAGGCGTTATCGAAGGGCCGCAGACCGTCCGTTTCCACGCCGGTTTCTATGCGCTCGAGCGCGCGCACGACCCGCTTCACGTTGTTCGGATGAATGCGCTCAGCCGCCGCCGGATCCAGCGCGGCAAGCTGCGCGTGCAGGGCCCCGGCGCCCTCTTTTTCTGCCATCTGCATGTACCGCGCCCGCCGCGCGCCGTCTTCCCCGGACCCCGAAAAGTCCATCTCGTAGAGCAGGCTGTGCACGTAGAGCCCTGTGCCGCCGCAGATGATTGGCAGTTTCCCGCGCGCCCACATATCCTTAAGCGCCGCCGCCGCAAGCCTGCGGTATTCCGCCACGGAAAAAGCCTCCTCCGGCTCAACAAGGTCAATCAAATGGTGCCGCACGCGCCGCTGCTCGTCCGCCGTGGGCTTGGCCGTCCCGATGGAAAGCCCCTTGTAAATCTGCATGCTGTCCGCCGAGAGAATCTCGCCGCCGTGCTTCTCCGCCAGTTCCATGGCAAACGCTGTCTTCCCGACCGCCGTGGGCCCGATCACCAGAATGCTGTTCATGATCGCCCGAACATCCGCTCCAGGTCGCCCTTCTTGAGCTGCACGAACACCGGCCGCCCGTGCGGGCACGTACGCGGGTTCTCGCAGGCCATGAGCTGCGAGAGCAGTGCCTCCGCCTCCGCCGGCGCAAGCACGTCGTTCGCCTTAACGGATGCCCGGCACGCGGCGGAAATAAGCCGCGCCAGCGCCCGGTCCCCTATGGGCAGCTTGGTGCCGCTTTCGGTGACAATGTCCTGTAGGAAGGCAGTGGCTTCTTCGAGCCGGATAAACGCCGGGACGGCCCTGACGCGCACCGACGCGCCGCCGAATGGTTCCGCCTCAAACCCGAGAGAACAGATAAGATCCGCCCAGTTCTCCGTATCCGCCCGCATGGCTGGCGGGAGCTGCAGGATGTAAGGGGTCAGAAGCTGCTGGGTTATGTGCCGCTTTGCCTTGACCTCGGCGAGGAATTTCTCATAATGAATCCGCTCGTGCGCGGCGTGCTGGTCTATGAGGTACACGCTTTCCCCGTCCTCGGCTATCAAATAAGTCGCAAAGACCGAGGTCAGGTATCGCAGAGAATTTGGCGCCAGGCTTACGGGGGCGGTATCCGGGCTTTCCGGTGGCGCACTGCCTGAACTGACGCGGTCTTTTTTCGCGGACGTTGCCGCCGGGGCGCCCTCTTTGCTTGACCATAATGTTCTTATGTCTACTTTTTCCGCCTCGCCGTGTGCGGTTTTTTCCGGAGCAGGGCCGGCATCGTAAACATCTGTTTCCGTTTCTTTCATGGAGTAGAATGCGTGTTCTTCTCTCTTGAGTTTCTGCGCCCGCCGGGACCCCGGAATCGCCAGCTGCGGCAGAGCCTCGCCCGACGAGAGCGCCGAGCGCAGCGACGAAAGCAGGAAAGCCTTGACTGCAGAGGGCTCCAGAAACCGTATTTCCGACTTGGCAGGGTGCACGTTTACGTCCACGGCCGCCGGGTTAATCTCCAGAAACAGATACGCCACCGGGTAGCGCCCTTCCGGAAGCAGGTCCGCGTACGCCTCGCGCACCGCGTCCGAGATAACCTTGTCCTTCACGTAGCGTCCGTTCACGAAGAACGTCTGCGCCCGCTTGCTCTTGCGGCTGCTACTCATGCCGGAGACAAACGCGCTGAGCGACATACCCTCCGCCACGGCGTTCACCTCCAGCAGGCCGTCACCCACGCCGGGACCGAAAACCGTGAGGATGGCGCGGTGCGCGCCGCCCTTCCCCGGGCTCGCAAACAGCACGCTACCGTTGGAAACCATGCGAAAGCGCACATCCGGAAACGCCACCGCCGCGCGCGAAACCAGGTCCACTACGCGCGTGGCCTCCGCCCGGTCCGTGGCCAGAAACTTCTGCCGCGCCGGCGTGTTGAAGAACAGGTTCCGCACCTGGATATCCGTCCCGTCCGGCAGCCCGGCCGGCTTGCTCTCCAGAACCTCGCCGCCGGAAATCACTGTGCGGACGCCCGCCTGCGCGTCCGCCGTCTTGGTAGCCAGCGTCATTTCCGAGACCGCCGCTATGCTCGCCAGCGCCTCGCCGCGAAATCCCAGCGTCTGAATATTAAGCAGGTCCTCCTCGGTGCGCAGTTTGCTCGTGGCGTGCGGCGTAAGCGCCAGCGTCACCTCTTCTGCCGCTATCCCGCAGCCGTCGTCCGTAACGCGAATGAGGGTCTTTCCGCCGTGTGAAATCTCCACGGAAATCTGCCGCGCGCCGGCGTCCAGAGCGTTTTCCACGAGCTCCTTGACCACCGCCGAGGGCCCGGTAATAACCTCGCCCGCCGCTATCTTATCCGCGATCTGTTTCGGCAAAAGCCGAATAAACGTTCCCGTCATCTTCCATCCCTATGTCCAGTTTCACGTCATTGCCGGACTTGTTCCGGCAATCCAGGACCGTAACCCTAACGAAGCAGTTCCTTTAACTCTTCCAAAACCTCAAACGCCTTGGCCGGCGTCATTTCCATGAGGTTTACGCCCGCGAGCCTCTCGCGAACCGCCTCGAACCTTTCTTTCTCCTTGCCAATATCCGCGCTCGCCCCCGCACCGGCACCCCCGGCCGCAGCCGCTGCGCCCGTCTCCTGCGCCTCCAAAAACTCCAGCTGCCCGAGCCTGCCCGCATCCGCACGCATCCGTTCCGCCTCGAGCGCATCCAGCTTCCGCTGCGCGCTGCCCAGGACCGCCTCCGGCACGCCCGCCAACTTGGCCACGTGAATCCCGTAGCTCCGCTCTGCGCTGCCCGCCGCTATCCGGTGCAGGAACAGAATCTCTCCGTCCACCTCCGCGATTTCCGTGTTCATATTCACCATGCCGGGCATTTCCCCCTCGAGCGCCGTAAGCTCATGGTAATGCGTAGCAAACAGCGTCCGCACCTGCTGCCCCTCCCGGCAAAGAAACTCCAGCACCGCCCACGCGATACTAAGCCCGTCATACGTGGACGTCCCGCGCCCGATTTCATCCAGCACAATCAGGCTCCTTCTCGTAGCCGTATTGAGGATATACGCCAGCTCGTTCATCTCCACGAAGAACGTAGACTCGCCCTTGGCCAGATTATCCGACGCGCCGATGCGCGTATAGAGCCGGTCCGCAATCCCTATCTGCGCCTCATCCGCCGGCACGAAACTCCCGATCTGCGCGAGCAACACGATGAGCGCCGTCATGCGCATATACGTGGACTTACCCGCCATATTCGGCCCGGTAATCAGCAGCATGCTCTGCCGCCCCCGGTCCATAAAAACGTCGTTGGGCACGAACGCCTTATCCTTCAGGTTATTCTCTATGACCGGGTGCCGGCCCTTGCGAATCCGGATCACCTCGCCGTCATCCACCTCGGGCTTCGCGTAACCCTGCTTCTCTGCCGTATGCGCGAAGGACACCAGCACATCCAGCGCGGCGAGAGCGCCGGCCGTGCGCTGCAGCGAGGGGACTTCTTCCAGAAGACTCACCCTAAGGGCGTCGAAAAGCTCGTATTCAAGCCGGTTTATGTGCGCCTCGGCGTTCAGGACCCGCGACTCGACCTCCTTGAGCTCCTCGGTTATATAGCGCTCGGAGTTGACCAGCGTCTGCTTGCGGATGTAGTCCGCCGGGACGCGGTCGCGCCACGAATTCGTCACGTCTATGTAGTAGCCGAAGACCTTGTTGAAGCGCACCTTGAGGTTCTTGATGCCCGTGCGCGCGCGCTCCAGCCCCTCCAGCTCGGAAATCCACGCCTGTCCGTCCGCTATGGACGCCTTGAGCGCGTCGAGCTCCTCGCTGTAGCCCGGCCTGATCAGCCCGCCCTCGCGCACGGTAAACGGCGGCTCCTCCACTATGGCAGCCGCTATCCGCGCCGCCGCCTCCCCGTGGTCCTCTATCCCCGCGCATATCTCCGCGAGCAGCGTGCCCGCCTCCGCGTCCGACAGCGCGGCCTGTATATCCGGCAGCGCCTGCAGGCTCGTCATGAGAGCTATTAAATCCCGCCCGTTGGCGTTCCCGTAGCTCACGCGCCCGATTAAGCGCTCCAGGTCGTATATCTCCCCCAGCGCGGCGCCAATGTCATTGCGCAGCAGCACGTCCTCGTAAAGCGTTTCCACCGCGTCATGCCGGGCCCGTATGCGTCCCGCGTCGGTGAGCGGTTCCTTAATCCACTTCTTAAGCAGACGCCCGCCCATAGCCGTACGCGTACGGTCGAGTACCCCGAGCAGCGAGCCCTCCCGGCTGCCGTCGAGCAGCGTCTCCGTAAGCTCCAGGCTGCGAATGCTTGCCTTGTCCAGCAGCATGTGATCCGTAAGGCGCACGGCCGCCGGCGGCTTCAGGTAGCCCAGCTGTTGTTTCTGCGTCTTTTCCAGGTAAGAGAAGAGCCCGAACAGCGCCGGCAGCGCCGCGCCGTCCTCCATAAGCCCCAGCGCCCGCAGGTTCTCATAGCCCTGCAGGCCGGCCATCCGGCGTAAGCCCGCGTCCGCCGCCACGTCCGCCGCGGCCAGCGGAAACACCGGCACCTCGAACGCACCCGCTATGGCCTGTGCCAAATCCCCGTCCTCGTATATCAGAATCTCCGCCGCGCCTATCCGGCTCAGCTCGTTTAAAACCGTCTCGCGCCCGGCATCTCCCAGTTCCGCCGTGCGCACCTCTCCGGTGGATATGTCCGTCCACGCCAGCCCCGTGCCCGCCTTGCCGGCGTACACGCTCACCAAATAATTGTTTTCTGCCGCCTCGAGCATGAGGTCGCCCGTGACCGTCCCCGGCGTGATTATCCGCGTGACCTCGCGCTTCACCAGCCCCTTGGCCGTGGCAGGGTCCTCCATCTGGTCGCAAATAGCCACCTTGTAGCCCTGCTCGAGCAGCCGCGCTATATACGGCTCGCAGCTGTGGTACGGCACCCCGCACAGCGGCGCCCGCTCCCCGTCTATCCCGCAGTTCTTCTTGGTCAGCGTAATCTCAAGCGCCGCGCTGGCCGTGAGCGCGTCGTCGAAAAACATCTCGTAAAAATCGCCGATCCGGAACAGCAGAATGCAATCCCGGTATTCGTCCTTAATCTCCATGTACTGGCGCATCATGGGCGTGAGCCTGGCGCGGCCCGCATCCCCCAGGTCGTCTATAAAAGAAATCTGATTGTCCGCTACGTTCCTGCTCATACGCCTCTGCCCGGGGCCATGAGCCCCAGAAACTCCACATTGCCCTTAGCGCCCGTAATGGGCGACTTGATTACGTCCGTCATCTCCAGCCCGCAGTCCGCCGCATATCCCTTGACCTTGTCAATGACCTGCCTATGCACTTTCTCGTCGCGTATCACGCCTTTTTTGCCGACCTGGGCCCGCTCGGCTTCGAACTGGGGCTTGATAAGCGCCACAATCCGCCCGTTCTCCGTGAGAATCCGCGCCGCTACCGGCAGCACCAGCTTGAGCGAAATAAACGACACGTCTATAGATATAAAAGACGGCTTGGGGTCTATGCTCAGCGGGTCCATATAGCGGATGTTCGTCCGCTCCATGTTCACTATGCGCGGGTCGTTTCTCAGCTTCCAGTCAAGCTGCCCGTAGCCCACATCCACGCAGTAGACCTGCACCGCGCCCGCCTTGAGCATGAGGTCCGTAAACCCGCCCGTAGAGGCGCCTATGTCCATGCACACCCGTCCGTCCAGATCAAGGTCCCACACCGTGACCGCCTTCTCGAGTTTCAGCCCGCCGCGGCTCACGTATTTCAAGACGTCTTCGGTTATCTCTATCTGCGCGTCCTCGGAAAAACCCGTGCCCGCCTTCAGTTCCCGCACGCCGTTTACGGTTACCACGCCTGCCATGATGGCTGCCTGCGCCTTTTCGCGCGAGGGCGTCAAGCCCCTTTCCGTCATGAGTACGTCCAACCGTTTTTTCGCCATGCTTCCCTTTCCGTTACTTTCCAAGCAGGGCGCGCGCGTGCGCGTAGGCCGCTTCCGCCGTCAGGCCGTATGCCGCCATAAGCTCCGCCGTGCCCCCCTGCCCCACGAACTCGTCCGGCCAGCCCATGGCGTGTACGCGGTTCGCGTAGCCGCCCTGCGAGAAGAACGCCTGTACGTCCTGCCCGTAGCCGCCCGTAATCACGTTATCCTCTATCGTAAGAACCGGCAGGCCCTTCCTGCCTATGGACGCGAGCATTTTCGTATCCAGCGGCTTGACCGTCTTTACATCCACCGTCTGCGCGGCTGTCCCGTCCGCCTTCAGCAGCTCCGCGGCAGACAGGGCCAGCGGGCCCATTGTCCCCACAGAGAGAATAACAAGTTCTGCGCCACGCTTCAGCCGGAAGCCTTTCGCCTCGTCCGGAGCCGCAAACACCTCCGGGAATATGTCCTCGCCGGCCACGCCGCGCGGGTAGCGGATGGCCACCGGCCCGTCCCCGGCCGCAAGCGCATACTTCATCATACGCATGAGCTCCGTGCCGCTCGAGGGCGCCAGCACCGTCATGCCCGGGATAGCCGTCAGGTACGAGAGGTCAAACACGCCGTGGTGCGTCTCGCCGTCCTGCCCCACACACCCCGCCCGGTCTATCAGGAAGACCACCGGCAGGCGCTGCATGCCTATGTCCATCACCAGCTGGTCGTACGCCCGCTGCAGGAAACTCGAGTAGATACACACAAACGGCCGCAGGCCGCCCAGCGCAAGCCCCGCGCTGAAACTCACCGCGTGCTGCTCCGCTATGCCCACGTCAAAAAACCGCTTGGGGAAGCGCTCCGCAAACGGCGTGAGCCCCGTGCCGTCCGTCATGGCCGCCGTGATGCTCACCACCCGCTCGTCCTCCTCCGCAAGGCGCACGAGCGTCTCGCCCGCCACCTTCGAATACGAAGGGCCTGCCGCGGCACTCACCGCCTGCCCCGTCTCCGGCTTAAACGGCCCTATACCGTGGAACCGCTGCGGGTTGAGCTCCGCGTTCCGGTACCCCTTGCCCTTCGTGGTCACCACGTGCAGCAGAATCGGCTCGTTGAACCGCTTGGAATTCTCGAGGATGCGCGTAAGCTCCACTATGCTGTGCCCGTCCACCGGCCCGTAATAGTGGAAGCCGAGCGCCTCGAAAATGCACTCGTTGACCACGGCGTAGTGGATGAGGTCCTTGGCATGCTCCAGGCCGCTGTACAGCGTGTCGCCCACGCCCGGCACCCGGATGATATTCTTCTTCACGGAAGCCTTCATGTCCTGGTATCGCTGCGACGCGCGCAGCCGCCTCAAGTGCCGCGCTATGCTTCCGGTGTTCTGCGAAATAGACATGGCGTTGTCGTTTAAGACCACAATCATGCGCGTCTTGCGCATCCCGGCGTTGTTCATGCCCTCAAACGCCGCGCCCCCCGTCATGGCTCCGTCTCCTATGACGGCAATAATGTTTTCCGTGCCGCCTCGTAAATCCCGCGCTTCCGCCAGGCCCATGGCGGCGGAAATCGAGGTGCTCGAATGCCCGCTGTCGAACACGTCGGCCGGGCTCTCCTGCCTCTTCGGGAAGCCGGAAATCCCGCCGAGCTGCCGCAGCGTGTCAAACTGGTCCGCCCGCCCGGTAAGAATCTTGTGCACGTAAGTCTGGTGCCCCACGTCCCAGACAATCTTATCGCGCGGCACGTCAAAGACCTTGTGCAGCGCCACGGTAAGCTCCACCGCGCCCAGATTGGACGCCAGGTGCCCGCCTGTCTTCGCCACGGAGCTTATGAGAAAATCGCGGATGTTCACCGACAGGAGCTCCAGCTCCTTGACGCTCATCCCCTTAAGGTCCTCCGGAAAATTATATTCGGTCAAATCCTTCTTCAGCATGGGAAACCTACTTCTTGCGGTTCGCCAGCGACCGCGCCATCTCCACGAAAAACTCCGCCTGCTGCCGGTAGTCCGCGAGCGCCGCCACCGCGCCGTCCGTGAGCTCCGCCAGCCGCGCCTTGCTCTTCTCCATCCCGTGCACGGACGGATAGGTTGCCTTCTTGTTCTCCTCGTCGTGTTTGGTCCGCTTGCCCGTCTCGGTCGTGTCGCCCTCCACGTCCAGTATGTCGTCCGCTATCTGGAACGCCAGCCCCAGGTTCTGCGCGTAGCTCGAAAGCGCGTTTATCAGCGGCTTCTTCGCGCCGCCAATATAGGCGCCCGCCACCACGCTCGCCTCTATGAGCGCCGCCGTTTTATTCACGTGTATGTAGTCCAGGAGCTCCGCGGAAACCTGCCGGTCCTCCGCCTCCAGATCCGCCGTCTGTCCGCCGATCATCCCCCGGCAGCCCGCCTGCTTGGCTATCTCGTGCGCCGCGTTAATCCGGTTCTTGAGCATGGCCGGCTGGTCGTAGTAGATGAGCATGTCCTTCATCATGGCCTCAAAGGCCGCGTTCAGGAGCGCGTCGCCCGCCAGAATAGCCATGGCCTCGCCGAACATGATATGGTTCGTCGGCTCGCCGCGCCTGAGTTCATCGTTATCCATGGCCGGCAGGTCGTCGTGTATCAGCGAGTAGTTGTGGATGTACTCCACCGCGCACGCGTACGGCAGCGCCTGCATGGTGTCGCCGCCCGCCATCTCCGTAGCCGCGAGCAGCAGGATGGGACGCACGCGCTTGCCCGGCGCGTTCAGCGTATAGGTCATGGACTCATACAGCGTAAGGCTCTTACGATCTATGTCCGGCAGGAAGTCAAACAGGTGCTTTTCCACCAGGTATTTCAGCCGGTGGTATTCAGGATACTCTATCATGTCTGCCTCCGTATCAGCGATTTTCCTCCACGTCTACGTCTATGCGCGAGACCTCGCGCTCCGCTTCGTTGAGAATCGTATTACATACATTATAATACTTTACGCCGTCGCGGTACGCCTCTATGGCCTCCGAAAGGGGCAAATCTTTTTGCGCCAGCTTATCCGAGCAGGCCGAGAGTTTCTCCATGGCCTCCTCAAAACTCATCTTCGTTTCCGTCACTGCTCCGCCTCCTGCCTCAGCAATTCCACACTATCCACCGTCATCTGCGCGCTGCCGTCCGCCATGGTGGCCGTTACGGCGTCTCCCTTTTCCATCTCCCGCACAGACCGGATACTCTTTCCGTCCTTCCCCGTAAGCGCCGCATAGCCGCGCGCCAGCACCGCCTCCGGGCTCAGGGCCTCGAGCCCCGAGTAAACCTGTAAAACCCGCGTTTTGGCCGCCGTGAGCCGGTCTCCCACGTCCCGCCTTAGCGTAAAGCGCGCAAGCTGCGCCCGGCTGTCTGAAACGCGCCCGGAAAGCCGCCGCTGCATGGCATCCCTGAGCGCCATCTGCGTGCGCCCGGTCGTAATCTTCTGGACGACCACGCCCCGCATGGCCTGCTGCCGTGCCGCGAGCCCGCGCCGCTCATACTGCATGCGCCCCGCCAGAATCTTAAGCAGCTGGTCCATCTTGAGCGAATCCAGCCGGAGCCTTGCCCGGTGCATGCGGTCCGCCATGGCCTTGGCCAGCTTCTCGCGCTCCGCGTTAAGCCCCGCGGCTATCTCCCGCGTGTCCGGCACCGCCAAATGTGCCGCCGCCGTGGGCGTCTCCGCCCGCACGTCCGCCACGAAGTCAGCTATGGTCACGTCCGTCTCATGCCCCACCGCCGAGATGACCGGCACCGCCGATTCATATATGGCGCGCGCCAGCACCTCCTCGTTGTAGGCCCAAAGTTCCTCTATGCTGCCGCCCCCGCGGCCTATAATCATCACGTCCGTATCCGGGTAGCGCTCGTTGATAAGCCGTATGGCCCGCGCGCTCTGCCGCGCCGCCTGCGGCCCCTGCACCAACACGCCAAAAATCCGGATGTTCACGTACGAGTTCTTCTCCGTAATAATCGAGAGCATGTCCTCTACGGCCGCGCCCGTAGGCGAGGTCACTATGGCCACGTTCTTAGGAAACGCCGGCAGCGGCTTCTTGTGCTCCACCGCAAACAGCCCCTCGCGCTTAAGGTCTTCCTTGAGCTTCTCGAAAGCCGCCGCAAGGCTTCCCGCGCCTTCCGGCCTAAGCTGCCGGATGTTGAGGGAGTACGTGCCGCCCTTCTCATAGACGCTTATATTCCCGTCCGCCACCACCGTCATGCCGTTCTCGGGACGAAAACGGAGGTTTGCCGCCACACTGCGCCACAGGACGCAGCTAATCTTGGAATGCGCGTCCTTGAGCGAGAAGTAAACGTGCCCGCTCGAATGGAAATTGAGATTGGAAATCTCGCCGATTACCGCGATATTGCCCAGATGCGGATCCGTTGAAAGAATCCGCTTGATATACGCGTTCAGTCTCCCGACCGGGACCGGCTTACCTGCCATTGACAACCCATCCTAATATGCCGTTCACAAACTTGGGGCTCTTCTCGCCCCCGTACACCTTGGCCAGCTCTACCGCCGCGTTTATGGACGCTGCCTGCGGAATGTCCCGCCGCAGAAACAGCACCTCCGTAACGGCCACCCGCAAAATGGCCAGGTCTATCTTAGAAATGCGGGTGAACTTCCAGTTCTTGCTCCCTGCGCCAATCAGCCCGTCTATCTCCGTCTGGTGCTCCCGGAAAAGGTTCAGCACCTTGGTCATATACGCCTCGTCCAGGTTCGGCTCTCCCTCGGTGCGCTCCTCGAGGAACTGTTCTTTCACGTCCTCCGAGAAATCCCCCAGCATGGTCATCTGGTAGAACATCTGCACGAGCACCTCCCGCGAGCGAATCCGCCGGCTCATACCGCCACCTCGCCTGTTTCGGCGCGCGCCACGCCCTGCACGTGGATGTTCACCGCGTTAATCTCCACGTCCATGACACTCTTCAGCGAGTTCTTCACGTTCTGCTGGATATTCCACGCCACGTCCGGAATCCACTCGCCGAACCGGATAATCACGTAAACCTCTATCGTAAGCCCGTGCTCGGACTCCGAGAACTTTATGCCCTTGAAACGGCTGTCCTTGCCCAGTATCGTGTGCGAAATGGTATCCGCCACGAGCGGGCTCAGGTCCGCCACCCCCGGCGTACCCAGCACAGCTTCCGAAATATACGTCACGATTACTTCCGACGCGATATTCACCGCGCCATCCTTGCCGTCTTCCTGTTTTCGCACTACTTCGATGCCTCCTTACCGCTGTCCTCGTCCTCTGCCGCCGTCTCCGGCAGAATCTCGAGCAGCACCTTCACTATCCGCCGCTCTTCCCATCTGTCTATCGTAAACACGCACCGCCCTATGGGCACTATCTGTTTCTCCTTGGAATCCTCGTCCGGAATCTCGCCGAGCTGATCCATAAGCAGGCCCCCTATGGTCTCGTACTCCTCCGACTCCAGCGGAATCCCCAGTTCCTCGGACAGGTCGTCCAAGTAGTAGTTTCCGTCTATCTCATACATGCTGTCCGTGAGCTTGGTCAGCTTGGGCTCCGCGTCGTCGTACTCGTCGTCTATGTTGCCCATGACCTCCTCGACCATATCCTCTATGGTCACCACGCCGGAAAACCCGCCGTACTCGTCCACCAGAAACGCTATGTGCTTCTTGCTCTCCTGCATCTCCTCGAACAGCTCGTCTATGTTCTTCGTCTCCGGCACGAAGAAGGGCTTTTGCAATAGCTTGCGTACGTTTACTCTGTTAAAGCCCACCTTTTTCGCCTGGATGATAAAGTCCTTCATATACAGCACGCCGATTATGTCGTCGTTGTCCTTGTCGAAATACGGTATGCGCGAGAACCGGGTCTTGAGCATCTCGTCCACGTATTCCTCCAGCTTGTCGTTTATGTTCGCCATATACACGTCCGTGCGCGGCGTCATTATCTCGTAAGCCAGCTTGTCGTCAAATTCGAAGATGCTGGTAATCATCTCCTTGCCGGCCTCGTTTATCAGGCCGGTCTCTATGCCCACATCCAGGTGCGAGCGGATTACCTCTTCCGAGAACTTCTCCTCTATCCTATCCTTCTTAATACCGAACAGCCGCAGGATACCCGACACCGTAATCGAAAGCAGCCACACAAACGGCGCCGCGATCTTCGAGACAATCCACACCGGCCGCGCCGTGGCCAGCGCCAGCTTATCGCTGAACTGCAAGCCTATGCGCTTAGGCACCAGCTCCCCGAAAACCAGATTGAAGAACGAGAGCACAAACGTAATCACCACGATGGCTATCTGCACCCCGTATTTTATGTGGTGGACGCTGATCCAGTCCGCCAGTTCGTCCGCCATGGACGTAGCTGCCGAGGCGCTCTGCAGGAATCCCGCCAGCGTTATGACCACCTGAATGGTCGAGAGAAACTTGTTCGGCGTATCTAAGAGGCGCTGCAGAATTATCGCGCGCTTATTCCCCTCCTCCGCGAGGGTTTTTATACTGTTCCTGTTTACGGAAACCGTGGCCATCTCGGCCATTGCAAAGAATGCGTTTATCAGTATGAGAACTATCAGGAAAATGATCTGTGGTAAGTAAGAACTGCCGGGGTCCGGGTCCATATATTTCGTCCGCTCCTTTCCGCGAATACGCGTATCAACTCTTCCCCTATTTATACCACAAATCCCGCCGACTGTATAGACTCCCCGCGCCCCAGCCACAAGCCCGCCGCCCCCGCTTGACAAGCAGTTATGTTTGCGGTAGTATTTGCATAGATAATATTGATTTTGTTTATTTTATATGCAGGTATTGCCATGGGTATAAAGCTAAGTGATTTCGAGAGACTTGAAAAGGTCGGCGCCGCGCCTATCAGTTTTGGTGCGTTGCAGGCTCTTTTTCCCGAGTACGCTTCGCCTGCCGTCAAGATTTCCGAGATGTGCAAGCAGGAAATGCTCATTCGACTGAAGAAGGGGCTCTACTATGTTGCGCCGCGAATCAGCCGCGTGTCAGCGTCAGTATTATCTACTGCAAATCACCTCTATGGGCCTTCTTATGTCTCTTTCCATACGGCGTTGGAGTATTACGGACTGATTCCGGAGGGCGTCAGACTTATCATGTCTGCCACACCGAGGCGCAGCAAGCACTATGAGACACCTATTGCGAATTATGCGTACCACACAATCCCTGAAATCTATTACCCGATTGGTATAACAACGATTGAAGATACTAATGGTCAGCACGTACTTTTCGCCACGCCCGAGAAGGCAATATGTGATTTACTGCAACTGGAAAACAACCTCCGCATCCGGTCCGCCGATTCCATGTGGTCATATCTAACGGACTTTATGCGCATGGACGAAGATATACTGCGAACACTTGATTCGCAGCTAATTGCCGAATGTGCAGCAGTCGGCAAGAAAAAGGAAATGCTTTTGTTCTTAAAAAAGGCGGTGGAAAATGCCCAATAAAATTATTCAAGACATGATTGCAAACGCTAACACCGGAACAGTAGCGAACGAAAAGCGTGCGGTACATGAAGCGTTGCAGCAAGTTGCTCTGGCCGGTATGTATCGTGCCGGACTGTTTGACAAAGCGTCATTCTATGGTGGAACCTGCCTACGAATTTTTCATGGGTTAGACCGCTTCTCCGAAGACCTTGACTTCTCGCTCACAACTACGGATTTAGCCTTTGATCTGTCGGAATACAAGACTGCGATTGAACAGGAATTCCGTGCACTCGACTGCGAGGCAACGCTCGAAAAGAAAAAGAAATCGGCCAATTCTACCGTGGAATCCGCCTTCTTGAAAAGCGACACCGCCCTGTACAATTTGCGTGCTAACGTCCACGGTAGCATTAAAATCAAAATCGAAGTGGACAAAATGCCACCGCCGGGATTTCGCGTAGAGCCTAAACTGTGCACGGAACCTTTTTCCTTCTATGTGCCCTGCTTCACCTTGCCGGATTTGTTTGCCGGCAAAATGCACGCCGTACTGTACCGGAAGTGGAAAACGCGCGTCAAAGGCCGTGACTGGTATGATTTCGAATGGTATGTAAGAAACCGCGTACCACTCAGCCTTGCGCACTTCGGTGAAAGAGCCATGCAAACAGAAAAGGAGATATCCACACCACCAACGCAAGACGAATTCCGCAAATTGCTCAAATCAACAATAGAAGCTCTGAACGTGGAGGAAGCCAAGGCGGACGTCCGGCCATTCCTTTTCAACCCGCAAGCGCTCGACATATGGTCGAACACCTATTTCGAAGACCTCTCCGCCCGCATAATATTCGAATAGAAGCCACAAGCCCACCCCGGCGCGCCCTGGTTACCTCTTGCGTATCAGCGAATACGGCGCCGGCGGGGTGGCTCCTTCCGGCAGCTTGAGGTAGGCCTTCTGCTGCGCGTGGGGCACGCTTTCTACCGGATTCATCTCCTCGTCGTAGAGCGCCTCTACCGTGAAGCGCAGGTATTCGCGCGTAGGGCCGAACACCTCTACCGGCTCGCCAATGGAAAACTTGCCGCGCTGCTCAAACGCCGCCAGCCTCTCTGCCGGCAGATACCCTGTCACCATGCCCACGTACGTATAGCCGCGGATGTAACCCAGACCCGCGTTATCCTGTCCGTCTATCCCGGGATTCCCGTCGAAGAACCCGGTAAAAAAATCGCGGTGACTGGCCTTCTCCAGCTCCGCTTCCCAGAAATCCAGATCCGGATCCCCGTCTATCACATGCCGGTAGGCGCGCGTGACCGTGGCCACATAGTACTCGCTCTTCATGCGCCCCTCTATCTTGAAGGTCGTGACGCCCGCGTCCGTGAGGTCTGCCACGCGGCCGAGCATGTTCAAATCCTTGGAACTCAGGATATACGTTCCGTACCCGTCCTGCTCCACCGGCAGGTACTCGCCCGGGCGCTTTTCTTCGACCAGCGCGTACCGCCAGCGGCAGCTCTGCGCACAGTCGCCGCGGTTCCCGTCGCGCCCCGTGAGCATGTTCGAAAGCACGCAGCGCCCCGAGTAGGCCATGCAGACCGCACCGTGGATGAACGCCTCCAGCTCCAGATCCGCCGGCACCCGCTCGCGAATCTCCCGAATCTCCGCAAGCGAAAGCTCCCTCGCCAGAATGATCCGCCGCGCACCCTGCTCGTACCAGAACAGCGCCGCGTCCGCGTTCGTCACGCTCGCCTGCGTGCTGATGTGAATGGCCGGCCCGCTTTTCCCGAATCCCGCCTCCGGAAACTGCGCGTAAATCCGCCGCAGCACCCCCGGGTCGCTTACGATAAACGCATCCGGCACCGCGTCCGCCGCGTCCAGCGCACATAAAAAATCCGCAAGCAGAGGAATGTCCTCCGCATGCGGATAGTAGTTCACCGTAAGATACAGCTTCCGGCCACGCTCCCGGCAAAGCTCCAGAGCCTGCCGGATTTCGCTGACAGTAAAGTTCCCGGCCGCCGCGCGCAGCCCGCCTACCGGACCGCCCAGATACACCGCATCCGCCCCGTAGGCCAGCGCATACCGCAGCTTGGAAAGGTCGCCCGCCGGCGCAAGCAGCTCGGGTCCGGCCATAGCGCTTCCGCCCCTATTCCTCTTCGGCCAGCGCCGCCGCGTAGTTCTCGGTGTCTATCTCGAACTGCCGGTAGTCCTCCGAGAAATTGTGCGACCCGTCGAGCTTCTCGCTCAGGACGAAATAGATGTAGTCGTTGTCATCCGGCCACAGCGCCGCCTCTATCGACTCTATGCGCGGGTTGCAGATAGGCGTAGGCGGAAGTCCGTAGTAAATGTACGTGTTGTACGGGTCGTCTATTTCCGTATCCTCCACGGTCACGTAAGGCTTGGCCCAGCCCAGAATGTACTGCACCGTGGCGCAGCTCTGCAGCGGCATGTCTATCTCGAGGCGGTTGTAGAACACCCGCGCCATGATGGGCCGCTCCTCCGGCACCACGGCCTCGCGCTCTACTATGGAAGCCATGTTCACGGCCTCCCACACGCTCATGCCCAACTCCGCCGCGCGGTCGTAATACTCGCGCGTAAACAGCTCATCGAAGCGGTCGAGCATCTTCTCGATTATCTCGTGGGCGGTAGCATCCGCATAGACTTCATAAGTGTCGGGGTACAGGAACCCCTCCAGACGCTCCGTGCCCGACGCCGTGACGGCTGCGAGAAAATCGTAGTCAAACTCGCCGTAGGCGACTTCATTGTAAAACTCCTCCTCCGTGCAGAGGCCGGCTTCCACGAGCACCTGCTTGATTTGCACCGTGGTATAGCCCTCCGGTATGGTAAAGCGCACGGTGTCCACCGCCGCCTCCGCCTTGGCCAGCACGGCAATAATCTCATCGACCGACATGGACCGGCTGAGAACAAACGTTCCGGCGCGCAGGTTGCCTATGTTCCCCGTCAGCCGCGCGCGCACCTTGAAGAAGAACTCGCTGCGAATCAGGTCCGCCTCTTTAAGCGCCTTGGCCACGCCGTCCGAGCCGGAATTCTCCGCTATGGTTACGGTTATCTCCGTCGCGTCGCTTTTATCCACAGGTTTCAGGGATGTCTGGTAAAGAATCATGCCGGCCGCGATGACCACCACGACCGCAAGGAAGAAGCCGAGGATAATCCTCGGCGCTTTGCTTTTTCCGGCTTCTCTCATGCTATGCCCTCCCGAGATACTCTCCGGAACGCGTGTCGATCTTAATCACTTCCCCCGCTTCCAAGAAGATAGGCACCTGCACCACCGCGCCGGTTTCCACCGTAGCCGCCTTCGTCACGTTCGTGGCGGTGTCGCCCTTGACCCCCGGTTCCGTTTCAATAATCTTCAAATCGACGAAGTTCGGCGCCTCCACAAGGAAAGCGTTCCCCTGATAGAACTTGATCTCCGCCGTGTCGTTCTCGCGCAGCCACTTGATGGCGTCCTCCACCTGGTCGGCAGGCAGCGGCACCTGCTCATACGTCTCCTCATCCATGAAGTAGTAGAGCTCGCCGTCGCTGTACAGGTACTGCATCTTCTTCGTCTCAATATGCGCGCGCGGGTATTTATCATTCGGGTTAAAGCTCTCCTCGCGGATAACCCCCGTTATGACGTTCTTGTACTTGGTGCGTACGAAAGCGCTCCCCTTGCCCGGCTTCACGTGCTGGAAGTCGATAATAACAAACGGCTCGCCGTTAATCTCAAAAGTAATGCCCTTGCGAAAATCTCCTGCAGAAATCATAGCTTCTCCTTTGCCTTGCGCCCCCGCACGCTTTGTCGTGCAACCGGACTCTGTTGCGAAATTACCACATAGATTATAACCGTTTCCACCCCGTCCAACAAGGGCTCAAATGACGGAAAAGTTCTTAAGTGTACAGCGCAAGCCCCTCAGAACCCTGCTCCGGCAAGCCCAAATGCCGGAAAAGTCCTTAAGTGTACAGATTTACTGGACTCTGAGTCGCGTATCCTGTACACTTAAGGACTTTTCCGGCAGAGCGAGTGCTTCGCGGGGCTTTTCCTTGTACACTTAAGAACTTTTCCGGCAGAACGGATTCCCGTGCCGGCATTCCAGGCGCCACCCCCGGGGACCCGGGAGCAGCGCCGCAACCATTCTTCTTCTAACGCACCGTCACGCTGTTCGCGCCCAGGAATACGCTTGTGCCGTTTGTCAGCGTGGCGTATACATGGAGGTAATACGTGCCGAGCTCCTTATGATTCGTATACGGAACCGTGTACGTATACTTGCCGTTTCCTTGCGAGGTCATGGTATACCAGACCAAGTCGTTCTGGCCGCCTACCTCACCCCAGACTGCCACCTGCAGCTTGGAGATGCCCGGCGTCCGGAACGCCTGCGCCACGTTCACCGTTATGTTCCTGCCGAGCGTGCTGACACTGCCGCTCACCGTCACAGTTGGCGCGGCGAGCGTGGGGGCTGTGCCACCCAGGTAGAAATCTATCCCATTGGCGCCGAGCCCGTATGCGTGTGCATAGTAGACGCCAAAGTCACTCTTGTGCTTGGTCACGTCCACCGCCACCTCGTAGACGCCGCTGCCTTTATTCACCGCCATGTACCAGATGAGGTCGTCCTGCCCGCCGTTCGCACTCCAAACCGCCACGCGCGGTGTGGCAAGTACCACCTGCGTCTCAATGCTCTCGAGGCGAATCGTAAAGGTGCCCGTTGCCGCGTTCACATTTACAGCCGACACGTCCGCCGTGGCCGCACGCACCGTGAAGCTGCTCGCGCCCAGGTAGACCGAGCTGCCGTTCGCGAGCGTGGCGTAGGCGTGGACCGAATAGGCGCCCGTCTCCTTGTGGTTGCTCACCAGCGCCGTGCTCACCCAGCGGCCGCCGCCCTGGTTCACGCCGTCATACCAGATAAGGTCGTTCTGCACGTTGCCACTGACCGCCGCCGGACCCCAGACCGCGAAGCGCACAGCCGTCACGCCGGGCGTGCGAATCACGCCGGCCGCGCTAAGGTTCACGTTCTGCCCGTTCGTGCACGTGGAAGCAATCACCGCTGCCGGCGCAGTCTGCGTCGCGGCAGCGCCGCCCACGTAGGCAAGCACGCCATTGCCGGCCGTGAGGTACACGTGCGCCGTGTAAGCGCCGAACTCGGAATTGTGATTCAGCGCGCTCACCTTGGCCACATACGTCGCGTTATCCACCTTAGTCGCGGTGTACCAGCGGATGTCGTCCTGCCCGCCGGCCACCGTCCACGTGGGAATCTGCACCTGGCTCACGCCCGATGCCGACTGGATGCCGGAAACCGTCACATAGAAGCTCCCGTCCGCATACACGCTGCCCATCTGCACCGCGGCGGTAGGCGCGCTCACCGTGACGCTTTTCGCGCCGAGGTAAACCGCGGAGCCGTTCGACAGATCCGCGTAGAAGTGAATCGAGTACGCACCCGTTTCCTTATGGGCGGACACCGGCG
>JAISTV010000024.1 GCA_031272485.1 Eubacteriales Family XIII. Incertae Sedis bacterium | reverse complement strand
TGGCTACAATGGAAGCCAAGTACAAGGCTCTCGTGGAAGCATACGAGGCTGTCGGCGACCAGGTGCCGGATTACGCGTGGCCGAACGGCGACCCGGGCGCATCCGGACAGCAGCTCGAGCAGTACGAGATAGCCTACAACGCGTACTATAACGCGATAAGCGCGCAGATAGCCAATGCGGAAGCGCTGGTAGATGACATTCTTGCCTATAAAGAAGGGTATGCGCAGTGGGAGCAGATGGTGCTCTTCTATGAGCAGCAGAAGGCGGCGTATGATGATGCCGTGAGTGCTTTCAGCGTGGCGCTGGTGGCGGATTTGTTTTCTTCAAATGTCACGGCGAGCGTTGCGAACGTTAGTCCTGCTAAAGTGTTATTTGTAAACGTAACAACTGTTGCGCAAGGTATTGCTGATGGACAAAAAGCGTTTAAGATAATTGATAAAATCTCTTCTGATACCAATTTGCCAGGGATTACGCTTGATAACGTTACCTCCTATGTATCATCGAATGCCGGGACGATTGCAAGTTATATTAACAACGCCGGCGGTGCGATTACGGTATCCCTTCATGAGAATATCTCTGTAAGTGGCGTTGGTGCGCAGTATGATGCGACCTACACCTACACCATTTCGCAGACCACCTTGGACGCTGCGGCAGCGGTGGCAGCCTTCCCGCCTCTTGCGGTTCCTTCGCCGCCCGTAATGCCGCCGTTTACCAGCATTACGGCAGTGGATGGCTCTTCCTACATAGACACTATGAACGCGCAGGCAGCTTCCGCATATGCGCTTATCGATGTTGCCGTCAAACGCTTTGAAGCGACGGTGGTCAGCGCGAACGTTTCCGGCGGCACGGACGTCTACTACGCCAAGAACGGCGAGGCGAAGACGTTTGCGCTTTCCTTTGCGGACGCGTTCCCGACGGACGGCGGCGATGACGCGGACTTTGAAGACTATGACTGGACTGTTACCACCACCGGTGACGTGATAGACGCGGCTACGGTTTCCTCTGGCGTGCTCACCGTCTCCATCCAGGAGGACGTGCTGGGCGACGGCACGGTAACCGTGACGGCCAAGTTCAACGCGACCGGCGAGTACAACGTGGTGCAGGTCACGCCGCTCACCTTTACCGTGAAGGTCGTGGACAGCATGGTATTTGACGGGGCGAACCCCTACACCGCTACGGCGGACAGCACGCAGGCCGACCAGACGGTGGCACTGCCTGCCGTGCAGAACGCTGTGGGCGCGGTCGCCTATACGGTGGTTCCGGTCGGTGCAGAGGAATCCAAGGGGCGCGTCACGTATGACGAGGCGACCAAGACGGTTAAGGTAGCCAAGGACGCCAACGCGGGCACGTACACCTACGCGGTGTCGGCAGTCGACTCGCAGGGCTTCACCGCGGAGACCACACTGGTCATTACGGTGACCAACGCGAACGACGCCGCCTATGCGGCGCAGCTCGCCCGCGTGCAGGCGGTGCAGGATCAGGTGAACCAGATCCTCGGCTACATAAGCCTGCTTCCGGAAGGCAGCCTGGACCAGAGCTATCTCAGCTCGCTGCTGGCGTTTGCAGACCTCACGACCCCGCTCGAAACCATGTGGAACGACGGCGAGCCGGTGCTGAATACGGCGGCGCTCACGGAGCTTCTGACCGCGGCTTCCGCGTTCGGCGCCAATCTGGGGCTGGATGTCAGCACGATAACGAATGCTTTGAGCATTCTGCAAAGTTTCAATTTACTCACACTTGATAAGGATGTATTCGTTAACGGCTACTTCATTAGCCGTCCCTACTTCGGGAGCTATACCATCCCGTCCATTCCGACCCTCTACGCAGACGCGGTAGAGAGCGCCTGGAACGCGTTCGCAGCGCAGTTCGCGCCCATCAACAACCTGATTGCGGCGCTCGAGGACCTGGCGGATTATGTGGCGAATACGGATTATGCGAGCATAGATTCCCTGAACGAGGTGAACGCCTACATCCAGGGGCTGGCGGCCAAGTACGCGGCGGTTGACGCGGCGCTGAACGCCTTCGCGGATTCGGACAGCATCATTACGACCATCGTCGAGGTGGCTTTGGAGAACAGCACGGCGCTTCTGAAGACCGGCCTACAGCTGGTCGGGGCGACCGGGGAGGCTTCACTGAATGCGCTCATCAACCCCTACATTGACGAGTATGTGACCGACTTAGAGCTCAACGCGCAGCTTAAGGCGCTGCTCTCGCAGGGCTACGGCGAGCTGCTCGGCGCCATCTCCACGGGCGTGGATGGCCTGCCGCAGGTGACGCTGGCGGACATCGTGGCCTGGTCGGGTGAGGTGAACGCGGCGCTGCAGAAGGTGGCCCTCATCTCGCAGTGCATCACCGACAAGGTGAACGCGATCATAGCCTTCATAGAGAACGTGCAGAACGTGGACCGCGACGCGCTCAAGGCGGCGCTCAAGGATCAGCTCGACCTGCTTGAGCTGTACCTCAAGGCACAGCTGGAGGCGGCAATAGATCAGGCGCAGAGAGAGGCGATTGCAGCCCTCATTGACGCCGTGCAGGAGCTACGGGAACAGATTCTCAGCAGCGAGACGCTCGCGCAGGTCAAGGCGTTCATAGACGACGTGAGAGACGCGTGGGAGACGGCGGTAGCGGTCATCAAATTCATAGACCAGAAGGTGGACGACCTCCTCGATTTCGCGAAGCAGGTCAAGGAAGCCTACGAGCAGCTGGAGGCGCTGGTCACGCAGTTTGCGGAGAGCGTGCAGTTTGCGGCGGTGGCCACCATAGCGAAGATTGAGGCGGCCATAGCGCAGCTTGAGGATATCATAGACTATCTGGAAGGCGTTGATTGGGAGCAGCTCTCCGAAGAGGCGCTGGCGGAGATTCAGCGTGTCATAGGCGGCGTGCTGGCGGACATTCAGGCGCAGATTCCGGGGCTCATAACCCAGCTGCAGGATGCGCTCGCGGTGGCCGCGGATAAGATCGAAGAGTTTGCCAAGGAAGCGCTGGAGCTTGCGGTGGCGTACATCAACGCGCACCCGGCGTTCGTAATCACGGGCCCGGATGAGGTGGTGTTCACGGAGGCCGTTAAGGACAGCGACGCATTTGGCATAGACTTCTCGCAGGATGTGAAGGACTTCATAGCCAGCCTGAATGCGCTCATAGCGGATGTCGCCGGTTCGGACGATTACGCGATTGCGCTTACGCCGGCGGATCTGGGCGTGGCGCTCAGCTTCCTGATTGACCCGGCCGTGACGGGCGTGAGCTTCGATCCGGCTACGGGCGTGGTTTCCATAGACCCGGCGGCGGGCGTTATCCCGGCGGCGGGCGGCATTCCGGAGAACTTCGGATTTTCGCTCAAGGTGATTACAGGCAACGCGAACGTGGATGCGGTGCTGGATTCCATAGGGATTGTGCTTGCGAGCAAGGACGTGACCGTGAAGAACACGGATAAGAGTGAGTTGGCGGAGGCCATCGCGGATGGCGAGACGGTTACCGAGGGCGTGGACGAAGACGGCGAGACGCTCTACGATCAGCTTGACAGCCTGAAGGACGAGATTGCGGCGGCCAGGGATGCGGACCTCTCCGATGAGCAGACCGCGGCGCTGGATGCGCTCGAGGATCTCGTGGCGCAGCTCGAAGACGCGCTGGCCGCGCTCGAGGACGCGCTGGCGGCGGCAGAAGCGGTGTATGCCGACCCGAACGCCACGCAGCAGCAGATTAACGACGCGACGGATGCGCTGAACGCGGCCATAGCGGCGGTGGATGCGCTGATAGACGCGGTGAATGCGGCCATAGACGATTACAACGCGGCGCCGCCCAAGGAAGAGGAGCCGGTAACGCCGGTTAACCCGGTCAACCCGCCGGTTAACCCCGTGCCCATAGCGCCGGCGCCGGTAACGCCGGGCTACGTGTCGCCGGTTACGACCGTGGTCGTGCAGACCATCACGTCTGCGAGCAGCGACGCGGTGGAGGAAGAGGCGGAGACGACCACGTCCACCGCGGCGGTGGGCAGCAGGAGCAGCTCGTCGGGCAGCAAGGACGTGACCATCACGGGTGAAGACGTGCCCACGTCCTCCGGCAACGCCAAGACCGGATTTGCCAGCTACATCTCCCCGCTCGCCTGGGGTCTCATAGGCGCGGTGGTGCTCATAGGCCTGCTCGCCTGGTTCCTCGCGGCAGCCAAGCGCAAGAAGGGCGAAGAGAAAGAAGTAGCGTAATAACGCACGACAGACAACCAGAACGTCATTGCCGGACTTGCTCCGGCAATCCAGAAGGGACGGCCTCCGGGCCGTCCCTTTCACGTGCGCACGCGGCTCGCGCGGCGATATAGTTCCGCCTGATTCGTAAATATACTTGCGAATTACCCTAAATAGTATTAAACTCTAATCGAACTTATAATCATTCAGCAAACTTAGTATTTTTCTAAAGAGAGGAACATGAGGTGTAATATGGCTAATCAAAGAAATGCGTTTATGCGCAGATTCCTTGCGCCGATTCTGGCTGTGGCGCTGGCTTTCGGCCTGGGCGGACTCGCCGTCTACGCGGACGACGGCTATGGGGATCCGGTGGGGACGGATTCGGAAAACGGGGGAATAATCGAGAATACGGACGCAGAGCAGGCGGGGGAACCCACGCTCACGGTGGCGGTCGTTCCGGATGAAGCAATTGCGCAGGCAAGCGAAGCAATTGAAAACAGCGACGGCGCGGCCGTGCAGTGCGTGCTTCTGGCGGATATTCCGGAAGTATATGTGGAACTGGACGAGAACCAGAATATCAAGACCGGTGGCGCGTTCGGTGACACGAGCGTAGACAGCGCGGCGGCTGACCTGCAGTCGGTTATAGACCGCTATGCGGATTCGGGTGCCATAATTCACGTAGGCGCCGGCACGTTTTTCCGCCAGGCGACGGACAGATCCGCGGCCTCATTCGTTATGAAGAAAAACGTATCGCTCATAGGCGGCGAGCAGGGCGAGAGCATCCTGAGCGGCGAATTCCAGCAGGACGGTGACAACACCAACAACGCGTATCATGTGGTGGTTGCGGTAGGCGACCTCGGCACGGCATCGCTGAAGGGGTTTACCATTACCGGTGGGTATGCGGACGGTGAAGAGAGTTACTACAACGGAAAAAGTGTGTATGATGATTCGGGCGCCGGCATATACTTACGGAAGACAGGCGTTTCCGTTTCCGATTTGGTTATAGTAAACAACGTGGCAACGTATGGCGGCGGCGGCATATATATTGATGGAGAACTGAAGGGACATGTTGTTACAATCGAAAAGTCCACAGTTCAAAACAATACGGTTCTTTCTGACCAAAATAGTGGCATAGCTGCCGGCGGCGGGATTTATGTAGATCGCGCGCCGGTCAGTCTATCGGAAGTAACAATCGCTGATAACACTGTGACAAATAATGGCCCCACTGCGCCGCAGCATTTCTACGGCGGAGGAATCTACTTCTCTGGGAAAACGGATGGAACGGTGTATAAGTCAATTATGAACCGTTGCACTATAACCGGGAATAGCGTTACAAACACGCGCGTGAAAAAAGGCGTAGCCGACGGTATGGGCGAAGGTGGCGGAATCGCGCTTGATAATTTCAACGGTTTGACGGTTTCGAATTCTTTGATTGCAGAGAATCAAGCACCGACCAATGGCGGTGGATTTTTCAGTAATGTCTGCTCGCCTGCGTTTAATAACTGTACCTTTGCGAATAACCGGGCCGGAGCCATAGGTGGACAGGAAGTCTACCTGCAAGGCAAGTCCGAAGTCGCGTATTTCTTCAACAGCATAATATATAACGACAGCGAAAACCCGGCCGTCGCCGGATATGGTAATGGGAAGTCCCTCTGTGGCGACCACAACCTGATTTTCGGTGGTTTCTCCAATTGCGAGGATGGGACGGATGGCACGATATACAAAGACCCGAAGTTAGATGAGAACTATCATCTTACCAAAGATAGTCCCTGCCTCGACGCACATGATAACAGCGACGCGGGCTACGACCTTGCCGGCAATGTCCGTAGAACCGGCATTGGCGCCTACGAGTACACGGCTCCTGCTGTAGACGATGACACAGAGGATGTCATCGGCGGCGGAGATGAGACGGGAAGCACCGGTGGCACGAACGGCAATGCGAATGCCGGCAGGCAGGTTGGCACCACAGGCGGTACGGCCGGCCAGTCTGCTGCGAATGCGAACGCTGCAGCGACGAGCGCGCAGGGCACCGCCTACGCCACGACTGTGAACGCGAATACGGCAACCGACAAGACCTCGGACTCCAAGGAAGTAAAGGCGGACAAACCGGCGCATACGAACGAAGCGGTGGATACCGCGGTCCAGGCGGCGGGGGAAACGGCCAAGGCACACTGGGCATTTTTGAACCTGGTCCTCGCGGCGTTCGGCATCGCGTGCTGGCTCATAGCGCTGTTTATTACGCTCGGCCAGAAGAACCGCAAGTTTGCGGGTGTAATCATAAGCTGCGTCTTCACGCTGGCGGGCCTGGCGCTCTTCCTGTTCACGCAGGATATGACGCTGCCCACGGTTGTTGCGGATAAGTACACCGTCTTTCATGTCATAGGTCTTCTGGGCGCGGCCGCGGGCATGCTCCTGACCTTCCGCCACAGAGACACGGAAGAAGCGTAACGAGCGAACAACAGAACATCATCGGGCAAGCGTGCAGCATCCGCTGTTTGCTTGCCCGTTTGTATTTCCGTCAGCAAAAAACACTATCCATATGCCGGCTTACGCTGTATAATTACTCTTAGGTTGTGGGAGAGCATCCTCTGGAGGAAAAAAATGAATGAACTGTACACCGTAAGGCAGCTTGCTGCGGATTTGTGGACCATTGAAGAAGACATGGTGCGCTGTTTTGTTTTGAGCGGGCCGCAGGGGAACCTGCTGATTGACACCTGCGCCAGCGGCGGCGACAGTTTCACCGAGATAGCCAAGGGCATCTCGCCCGGACCGTTTTCGATTATCCTGACGCACTCGGATCCGGACCATATAGCGGGCATACCCGAAACAGGCATCCCGGCCATGCATCCGGCGGAGATAGACCGGTACCGTACGTACCGCGGCAAGAACAGCCCCAAGTCGGACGCGGGTGTCTTCCCCGTCTGGCAGGGCAACAAGATTCCGGCGGGCGACCGCGTGCTGGAGGTCATCCACATTCCGGGGCACACGCCGGGCAGCATAGCGCTATTAGACAAGCAGAACCGCTGTTGTTTCGTGGGGGACAGCATCTCCACGAGCCACATCTATATGTTCGGACCTGGGCGGAGCCTTGAGGCGTACATAGCCAGCCTGAAGAAACTCATGACTTCCATCCATCAGATTGACACCTTCTATTGTTCCCACGGGGAAGCGGAGGCGCCGGCGGAGGATTTGTTCACCCACATAGAAGGCGCCCAGATGCTGCTCGCCGGTCAGCTCACGGGCGAGGCCGCCACGTTCCGGTTTATGGAGGGCGTTAAGCTCTACGAATACAAGACCACGGCTTTCCTTTACGCGCCGCGTTAAATTTATTGACAAGGCCCCACCACGGGTCTATAATATCCTTTGCCGCCTAAAAGGTGCATTTCGCCTGTCGACGCGTGCCGGAGTGGCGGAACTGGCAGACGCACTGGACTTAAAATCCAGCGATTCGAAAGACTCGTACCGGTTCGATCCCGGTCTCCGGCACCAGTTTTTCAAAAAGAGTAAGTATTTGCGCAGATAGTTTTGTGTCTGACAAGGCGCGCGAAGCGAGTGAGAAGGGAGCGTACTGGAAGTACGTGACCGCCGAGCGAGTGAGCAGCAACGCAGCTCAGACGCAAAAATAGCAAGCAAAGACAGCGCGGGGTAGAGCAGTTGGTAGCTCGTCGGGCTCATAACCCGGAGGTCGTAGGTTCAAGTCCTTCCCCCGCAACCAACAAACGAAGCCGTCCTTCAGGGGCGGCTTTTTCTATGGTAAGATCCGTGCCGAAAGCGTACAATATACGCATGGGTCGAAACACGAAACAAGAAAAATTGAATTGGCAAGGCAAGGGGTTTTCCTTCTTTCAGAATACCGCCTGCGAGTACTTTCCCTGCCATGCGGGGGTGGACGCGGCGGACTTTAACTGCCTTTTCTGCTTCTGCCCGCTGCACCATCGGGAGGACTGTGGCGGGGCGTTTTACTTGCTCGCGGACGGCACGAAGGACTGCAGCGCCTGCACTTTCCCGCACGCGCGCGATTCCTACGGCGAGGTCCTCGCGAAACTGAACCGCTTCATGGTATCATAGAGGCGTAAGCACACAACCCGAAAAACCAAAGGAGAGTTAGATGGAAATCCGGATTGAGACAGAAATGCAATTTCCCATGGCCACGTTCGTCATGGGCTACGGGGAGATGGCGCAGATTCAGCGCGGCTCCATGGTCTACCGCACCGGCGGCGTGCAGCTGAACACCCGGCTGAACGCCAAGGGGCAGGGCATAGGCAAGATTGCGGCGTCCATAGGCCGCAGCATCGTGTCGAACGAGTCCATGTTCATTACCGAGGTGGTGTGCCAGGAGCAGGAGGGCCACATCTGTATAGCGCCGTCCGTGCCGGGCACCATAGTCCAGCTTGACGTGGGCGCGGCGCAGTACCGCGTGAACGACTCCTGCTTTTTGGCAATGGATGGCACCGTGGCATACACGCTGCAACGGCAGAGCGTCGGGCGGGCGCTGTTCGGCGGGCAGGGCGGCTTCTTCGTCATGACCACGGAAGGGCAGGGGCGTATGCTCGTGAATGCGTTCGGCTCGATTAAGACCATCCAGCTGAACAATGCGCAGGGCTTTACCATAGACAACGCGCACGTGGTGGCCTGGGACCGGAACCTGGAGTATGACATTTCGTTGCAGGGCGGTCTGATGGAATCCATCGGTACGGGCGAGGGCGTGGTGAACGTGTTCCGCGGCACGGGCCGGGTGCTGGTGCAGTCGCTGAACCTGCAGAACTTCGCCGGGCAGCTCGCGCGGTTCATCCCGCAGAAATAAAGCCCTTAAACAAGCGGAAAACTCAAGAATTCGCAAAGATTTTTCGTTGCTTTTTCCCCGTCCCTTCTGTATAATACCAAAGTGCGGAAAAAAGCCGGAGGGCTTTCGGATGCGCGAGAGTGTGGGCTCATAGCTCAGCTGGATAGAGCAACGGTCTTCTAAACCGTGGGTCTGGGGTTCAAATCCCTATGGGCCCGCCATACTTATTACAACTACATACACTCTCGATGATGGGGTATAGCCAAGCGGTAAGGCAACGGACTTTGACTCCGTCATTCGCAGGTTCGATTCCTGCTACCCCAGCCAACATGACCCATTAGCTCAGCTGGTAGAGCACTTGACTTTTAATCAAGGTGTCCGGAGTTCGAAACTCCGATGGGTCACCAGTTAAGTTTAACGCAGGATTTTTGCTATACGCGGAGGAATAGCGAAGTGGTCATAACGCGGCGGTCTTGAAAACCGTTTGGGCGCGAGCCCCCGGGGGTTCGAATCCCTCTTCCTCCGCCATAATGGTGCTTCTCAAAACTGTGAAACAGTTTTGCAAGAAGACCTTATGCAACGCTTTCCGAAATCTATGATTTCGTGAAAGCGACGGCATAATGGTGCTTCTCAAAACTGCGAAGCAGTTTTGCAAGAAGACCTTATGCAACGCTTTCCGAAATCTATGATTTCGTGAAAGCGACTGCGCTAAGGAGTCCGCAAAAAGCAGTTGACCTCGGCGCGCGAATCCGCGATAATAGTATTCGCGCCGCGGCGCAAAAAAATGAATATAAGATAATACGCAGGATTTTTTTCGTCTCGCAAGGTACGTGACTGAGGAGAGAGCGAGCAGCAACACAGCGAGACGGAAAAAAGACAAGTATTTGGAGAAGTACTCAAGAGGCTGAAGAGGACGGTTTGCTAAACCGTTAGGCTGGGTGTACCGGTGCGTGGGTTCGAATCCCACCTTCTCCGCCAAGGGGTATAGCTCAGTTGGTAGAGCAGCGGTCTCCAAAACCGCGTGCCGAGGGTTCAAGTCCTTCTGCCCCTGCCAATGAACCGTCCGCGGGCCGGCAAAAGCCCGCCCGCGGATGTTGCGCGAATCCGGGGTGTAGCGCAGCTTGGTAGCGCATCTGCTTTGGGAGCAGAGGGCCGCTGGTTCGAATCCAGTCACCCCGACCATGCAAACGTGTTTTGCGGGCCTTTAGCTCAGTTGGTCAGAGCATCCGGCTCATAACCGGCAGGTCCCGGGTTCAAGTCCCTGAAGGCCCACCACAAAAACGCAATCCCCTCTCGTAACGAGGGGGGATTGTTTGCTTAAAGGCTGTAGATTACAGGAGGCCGGCGGGCGGGAAAGCCTGCCGCAGACATGGTTAAGAAGGAAGAAACGCTCACAAGAAAACTCATTCGCGTGGCCCTGCCCATCTCGGCGCAGAGCCTCATTTCCACGTCGCTGAATCTCGTGGATAACCTCATGGTGGGACATCTGGGCGAAACCGAGCTCGCCGCCGTGGGCCTCTCCACGCAGTTTTCCTTCATCTTCTGGATGGTGCTCTTCGGTTTCGTGGGCGGCACCATAACCTATATGTCGCAGTTCTACGGGAAGAACGACATGGCGAGCATCCGCCGCGTGACGGGCATAGCCATAACCATAGCCTTCTGCATAGGCCTCGCGTTTTTCTCGGTCAGCTTCTTCGCGCCGGACGTCGTGCTGGGCATCTACACAAACATACCGGAGGTCATAGACATGGGCCGCCCGTTCATGCGCACGCTCTCGTTCATCTTCCTCACCTGGAGCATAGTGGTGCCGCTCACGGCGGCGCTCAAGGCCACGCAGCAGACCAGCCTGCCGCTGAAAATCAGCATCGTGGTCTTCGGCACGAACACCGCACTGGGCATCATCCTGATCAACGGCTTCTTCGGCGCACCTCGCATGGGCATCATGGGCGCGGCGGTCGCGAACGTCACGAGCAAGTGCCTCGAACTGCTCCTCTTCCTCATTGTCATATTCGTAAAGCGAAACGTGGTGGCCGGCCCCATCCGCGAGTTCTTCGGCTGGACGCGCGGGCTGTTTGCGAGGGTGCTGGCGAACGCGGTGCCTACCATGGCCAATGAGTCGCTCTGGGGGATAGGCATCTCCCTCTACAACGCCGCCTACGGGCGTGTGGGCGTCACGGAGGTGGCGGCCGTCCAGGCGAGCAACACCATTCACAACATGTTCTCCGTAGCGTGCTTCTCCATAGGCGACGCCATGCTCATCCTCTGCGGCGAGCATCTGGGGCGCGGCGAGCTGGACAAGGCGCGCGAGGCGGCGCGGCGGATTCTCCGCATGGCCGTCGTGGTGGGCCTCATAGCGGGCGCCGGCGTAATCCTCACCGCAAAGCCGCTTGCCGGTCTGTATAACCTTACGGCAGCCGGCAGCCGCGACGCCGTGCTCATCCTGCTTATCTACGGCGCCGTGCTCTTCGTGAAGATTCACAACTCGACCATCCTGACCGGCGCGCTTCGGGCGGGCGGCGACACGCGCGTAGGGCTGGCAATAGACCTCGGCTCTGTATACTTCGTGGGCGTCCCCATGGCCTTCCTCGGGGCGCTCGCCTTCCACCTGCCCATCTACTTCGTGGTCCTGCTCGTGCAGGCAGAGGAACTCGTAAAGTTCTTCTTCATGCGCTGGCGTTTCCGAAAAGAGGTCTGGATTCGAGACTTAGTCGAGGATTTGTAATATAATAGCGCTATGGTATTTGTGGGAGCAATGAAAATACTGGCGGTCACCGTGGTCCTTGCCGGGGCCGTCGCCGGAAACGAGCTGATAACAAAGAAGACGCGCTATCCCATGGCGCTGTCCCGCAAGGTGATACACGTTCTGAGCACGGTTATCGTCTGCGCCGGCACGTGGTTTATGGACTACCGTCTGTACGCCATAGTGGGCGCTATTTTTGTGCCGCTCACGATTCTCTTCCGGCGCAAGGCGTTCAAGTCCCTGGCGGACCGCAGCGAGGCTTCCTACGGGGAGGTGGCGCTGCCCGTGGGGATAGCGCTCGCGGCGCTGCTGCCCATAGGGCGGGAGGGCTTTATCCTAAGCGTCCTGTTCATGGGGCTGAGCGACACCGCCGGGTACGCCGCGGGCAAGTGGCTCAAAAGGCCGCGGCTCCTCTTCGGGAAAACCCTGCCCGGCAGCCTGGCCTTCTTTCTCTCGGCGCTGATTATCTGCCTGCCTTTCGGCCTGCCGCTGCCGCACGCCGGCCTTCTTGCCGCCGTGGGCGCGGTGACAGAACTGGCAAGCCCCTACGGCTTAGACAACGCCACCGTGCCGCCGCTCACGGGCCTGGTTTTTATGCTATTATAGAGGCATGAGTGGGAGTATTATAGGAACATTTTTCGCAACCTTCGCACCGATGATTCTCACCGGTGCGCTTGTTATGATACTGCTTCGCAGCCGTCTGCTGGCGGGCCTGGGAAAGCCCATAGACGGCGGCGCGCTGTTTGCGGACGGCAGGCCGTTTTTCGGCGAGGCCAAGACGTGGCGCGGGCTGCTTTTTTATATCGCAGGCGGCGCGGCCTGCGGCGGACTGTGGTACGGGCTGTGCCGCCTGATTCCCGCGGTCTACATGCGAAACCTTTTCTTTACGGGCGTGTATGTGCGCCATCTTGAGGGCGAGGGGTTCATAGGCGTGATTGACATTACGGACCTGGTGGTGTCGCCGGGATTCGGGATAACCATAGGACTGCTGCTGGGCTTTACCTACGCCGTCTTCGAGCTGCCGAACAGCTTCCTCAAGCGGCGGTTTCGCGTAGAGGCGAGCGGGAGCGCCGCAAAGCCGCTGCCCCGTGCGGTATTCTTCCTGCTGGACCAGACGGATTCCGTGCTCGGTTGCCTGCTGCTTCTCAAACTGTTTTATCCGGGGCTGAACCTGCCGCAGTTCCTCGTGTTTCTGCTGCTGGGCGCGTGCACGCACATCCTTGTAAACCTGATTTTGTTTTCGCTTAAAGTTCGAAAGAGGGCCGTATGAAGTTTATTATCAGACCACAGTTTTCGGCATTGCTCTCCTACCTCGGCATGACGGCGTCCGTGGCGGGCATATTCCTCACGTTAAAATACGGGCCGTACACCGGCCTGCTCTGCCTGATCTTCGCCACCATCTGCGACCTGTTCGACGGCACGTTCGCGCGTCGCTTTAAGCGTACGGATTTCGAGAAACGCTTCGGCATTCATATAGACTCGCTCGCCGACGTGCTGAACTTCGTGGCGCTCCCGGTCTTTCTGATTATCTTCATGATGGACGGCAGCCTCTGGTGTGTGCCGCTGATTATCCTGTACGCCGGCTGCGGCGTAACCCGCCTTGCCGTGTTCAGCGCGGAGGCGGACGCGGAGACATCCAAACGGTATTTTCGCGGGGTGCCCGCCGCCTACGTGGCGCTCCTCCTTCCGCTCATCTACATAGCGCAGGCGCATCTCGGTCGCGGGGCCGGCCTCTTCGTCTGTGCGGCGCCGGTCAGTATCCTGTCCATCCTGTTCGTACTCGATATCCGGGTCCGGCGGCCCGGGCCGGTCGGCTATATCGTGATTCTCCTCCTTGCTGTGGCGCTATCCGCGGGTGTGCTCTATGCAGGCGTATGACAGGAAGGCGCAGCGCCTGATTGAAACAGCGGAACCGGGCGGCGCCTCCGTCCGCTTCCTCTACGGCAATCCCCTCGGGCGGCAGCTGCTGAAAGCCATAACCGGCAAACGGTTCTCGGACAGCCGCGCGAAGTACTACGCCTCCCCGCGCTCGCAGAAAAAGGTGGCGGCGTTTTTCCGGGAGTACCCGCAGGCGTGCGAAGGCCTGCGGGCTACGGACTACCCGTCCTTCCGGGACTTCTTCATCCGGGAGCCGGACCCTGCAGACAGGCCGCTGCCGGAAGAAGAAGGCGCGCTCGTAGCAGTGGCGGATTCCAAACTCCTCGTCTATACCATAGCCCCGGGCACGGTGCTGCCTGTCAAGCAATCGAACTTGACAGCGGGCCAGCTGCTGGGAGACAGAACCTATGCGGCGCTGTTCGCGGGCGGCTACGCGCTCGTATTCCGCCTGACCATGGAAAACAACCATCACTACGTCTTCCCGGACAGCGGGACCGTGCTGAGAGAATATGAAATTCGGGGCAAACTGCATTCCGTGCAGCCCATCACCGGCAGGCAGGGCAAGGTGTTTACGGAAAACACACGTCAAGTATCGCTACTTGACACCGCGCACTTAGGTCTCGTGGCGCAAGCGGAGGTGGGGGCGCTGCTCGCGGGGCGCATGGTATCCCACGGGAAGCGAGAGTTTAGGCGCGGCGAGGAGAAAGGCTACTTCGACCTGGGGGGATCCGCCATTGTCCTGCTGGTACAAAAAGGCCGCGTGGCGATAGACGAAGACATCCTCGGCCAGTCGGCGCAGGGAATAGAGACCCTCGTGCGCATGAACGAGCGGGTGGGGGTGGCCATATGATACGCAGGCAGTGGATTTACCTCAAGGAAATGTATCCGCTCTTTGCGCGGCTTGCGCTCGGTTACATCCTGTTCTTCGAGCTGTACTTCATCGTGCTGCTCAACAACGGCGTGGAGAAATTCACGCTGGGTTGGCAGGAGGTTCTCGGCGGCGTGACGGTCTTCGCGTTCCTGCTCCTGCTGCGCATAGCGGACGACTTCAAGGACTACGAGACGGACTGCGTGCTCTTCCCGGCGCGCCCGCTGCCGTCCGGCCGGGTGCGGAAGAAGGACCTTGCGGTGCTGCTCGCCGTGGCGGAGACGCCGGTCATAATCCTGAACCTGCTCTTCATGAACAACCGCGGCTTCTTCCTCTTCCTGTACATCTACGGCTTCCTGATGTGCATGTGGTTCTTCCAGAAGGCCAAGATTCAGACGAACCTCGTGCTCGCGTGCATCACGCACAACCCGGTGCAGATGATTATAAACATCTACGTCATCTCGTTCACGTGCATCAAGTACGGCATTTCGCCGGCCTCGCTCACGGTGGTCATGGCGGCGTTCACCATGTATTTCCCCGGCCTCATCTGGGAGGTCGCGCGCAAGATTCGCGCCCCGAAGGACGAGACCGCCTACGTGACGTACTCGAGCCTCTACGGCTACCGGAAGGCCACCGTTTTCGTGCTTGTCCTCACCTACATGGACATAGTGACGAACTACATCCTGGTCTGGAACCTCAGCCGCGTGTCGCTCGTGCTGCTCAGCGTGAACCTCGCGTGGATGACGGTGGACTTCGCGCGCTACATAAAGGACCCCACGCGCTTTGCCATAGTGGACAAGGTCATTCGCTACACGTACATTCAGGAGAGCCTCATGATTCTTACGGTCGTGGGCTACCTGGTCTTCGGGAGGATTTAGATGAGCGGGCAGGGCGCCAAGGCGATGGGCTTAAGACGCCTCGCGGATGCCGGCTTTCCGGTCCCGCCTTTTTTCGTCTGGGATCACGCGGCGGCAGGCGAGGCCGCGTTTAACGCACAAATGGAGCAGGCCTTCGGGTCCGGTTCTTCCGGCGGCAATGGTATGTTTGCCGTCCGCAGCTCTTCGTCGGAGGAAGACGCCGCGCATGCTTCGTTCGCGGGGCAGTTTACGACCTTTCTGAATGTGCCGCGCGGGGAAGTGTACGCGCGGGTTGCGGAGTGTTTCGCCGCTACCGACAGCGCCTCGCTGCGCGCCTACCGGGAAGCGACCGGCGAAAGCGCCGCGGCCGGCGCGCCGGTTCGCATGTCCGTCATTGTCCAGGAGATGGTGGAAAGCGAGCTGTCCGGCGTAATCTTTACGGCCAATCCGCAGGGCGTCTTAAACGAGATGGTCTTCGTGGTGGGCAGCGGCACGGGCGACCGGGTCGTGGACGACATGACTGACGTGTGCACGGTCTACTATAACCGCGACGACCGGCGCTGGTACGCGGGCAGCGGGCCGGGCGCACCGGCGGTCTCCGCGGACCTTGTGGAGGAGCTTGCCGGTCAGGCGCTGCGCATCCGCGAAGCGTTTGGCTACGAGGCGGACATAGAGTTCGCGGTCAAGGACGGCGCGGTCTACATACTGCAGTGCCGGCCCATAACCACGCTGCCGGACGGAGACGTTACGATTCTGGATAACTCGAACCTGGTGGAGTCCTACCCGGGCATCACCATGCCGCTTACGGACTCGTTCATCCGCTACGCCTACGCGGGCGTGGTCGAGCGGCTGCTCGGCCGCATCTGCGGCAGCGCCCGGAAGGCGGGCTTTTCGGAGGAGACGCTCTCCTCCATGGTCACGTCCTACAAGGGGCGCATGTACTACAAGATCAACCACTGGTACCGGATTATAAGCCTGCTGCCGTTCGCGCGCCGGATCTTCCCCGTGTGGGAACGCTCGCTCGGGCTCAGCCCCGCGTACCGCCGGATTTATCCGGTGCCGCTTCGCGTCAAGCTACGCGTAGCCGTGAGCTTCGTGCGGCTCATCCGCAGCGCCCCGCGCCTCATGGAAAACCTGGAGCGCATCTTCGCGGACGTGTCCGCGTATTTCCGCGCCGCATACCGGCCGGGGCTCGGGAGCGCCGCGCTGCTCGAAATCTACGACGAGCTCTCCGCCCGCATCTTCCCCGAGTGGGATGTAACGCTGGTTAACGACCTCTACGCCTTCCTCTACGCCGGGCGCCTCGCGAAAAAATACCCGGAAGAAGCCAATGAAATTCTTGCGGACGTAACGGGTCTCGCCAGCATGGAGCCGGCAGCCGCCCTGCAGCAGCTAAAACAGTTTGTGGCGGAGAGCGGCGCCGGAAGGGCGCTTGCGGCGCTAAACTCGGATGCGGATGTGCGCGCCTTCCTTGCGGCGGACAGCGAGCTTGCCGTGCGCATGAAGGATTATATCGAGCGGTACGGGGACCGGTATTTCGAGGAGCTTAAGCTCGAGTCGCCCACGTTCCGCAGTGAGCCGCTTCTGCTTGTGCGCAAGATACGCCCGCCGGAGGAAGCAGGCGCCGGCCAGCCTCCTGTCTTTAAGGACCCGCCCGCCCGCGGCGGCCGGACGGCGGAAAAAGCCAAGGCGGGCATACGGAATCGCGAAATCTCCCGGCTGAACCGCAGCCGCATTTACGGCATGGTGCGCACCATCTTCTTGGACATCGGCGCGAACTTTGTACAGGGCGGCATTCTCAGCAGGCAGAAAGACATCTTCTATCTTACGGTGGAAGAGATACGCGCCATAGTAAGCGGGCAGAATCCGGATGCCGGAACCCTGGCAGAAGAGCGCAGGGAGCAGTACAAGCAATATGAAGAGCTTCCCGCTTACAGCCGCGTGGTTCTCACGCCGGATGCCGAGGCATCCGCGGGCGCCGCGTCTTATCGGGCGGGCGCTGTGGTATATACCACCGGCGAGTCACAGGCCTTCTCTTCCGGAGAGCGGGAGGCTGGACTTACGGGCACGCCTTGCTCGGCGGGGGTGGCCATAGCGGAAGCCGTGGTGGTGCGGTCGCCGGAGGGCCAGAATGTAAAGGGTAAGATTCTCATAGCCGAATCTACCGACCCGGGTTGGGTCTTCCTGCTCGCGCAGGCGGCCGGCATCATCGCCGAGCGCGGCTCTCTTCTCTCGCACACGGCCATAGTCTCGCGTGAGCTGCACGTGCCTTCGGTGGTGGGCGTAAAGGATGCTACGAAGAGAATCCGCAGCGGGGACCGCGTGCGGCTCGACGGCAGCACGGGGCGGATTGAGATTCTGGAGCGGGCGCCATGCAAGTAGTTGAGATTCACGGGGAAGAGCAGTACGTAGAAGACTTCGTTCGGCTTCCTGAGAAGCTGTATCCGAAGCGCTACCGCACGCAGAATCCGCATACGGAAAGGGCGCTCCTGGCGGGCACGCACCCGCTCTCGAAGTATTTTAACTGTCAAGCTTTTTTAGTTTACGACGGGGAGGAGGCGGTCGCCCGTTTTGCGCTGACCACCTACCCGGAGGACGAGACGGCCTACCTGGGGTTTTTCGAATGCGCGGACGACAGGGAGGCGGGCAAGGCGGTGTTTGACGCAGCGGAAGCCTGCGCGCGCGCGAAGCATTGCCGCCGGATAGCCGGACCGCTGGACGCGAGCTTCTGGCTGGGCTACCGCATGAAGACGGACGGGTTTGACCGCCTGCCGTTTTTCGGGGAACCGTATAACAAGGCCTACTATCCGCGGCTATGGGAGACGAACGGCTACGCGCCGCTGGCGCAGTACATAAGCAACCTCTACCCGGTGGGGCCTTTTACGGCGGCCGAAGAGGAGGAGCAGCGGTTCACGCGCCACGAGAAGCGGTGCCGGGAGCGGGGCTACCGGATTGAGGACGTGACCGGGCAGACGTTTGACGCGGCGCTCAAGGACATTTTCGAGATGCTCTCGGAGCTTTACGCGGTCTTCCCGCTGTTCAAGCCCATAGAGTGGGCGGACTTTCAGCCGCTGTTTGCGCAGATTAAGCCGCTGCTGGATTTTTCCCTCGTAAAGATGGCGTACAAGGACGGCGCGCCGGTGGGCTTTACGGTCACCGTGCCGGACCACGGCCCCATCCCGCCCCAGCCGGGTCTGGCGGACAAGCTTAGGATTGCGCGCGGACGGAAGCACGCGGCGGCCTACGTGGCGCTCTACGTGGGCGTGCGGAAAGGACACGAGGGGCTCGCCCCGGCCATGCTCCAGCAGGTGCGGCGCGAGGCGGGGAGGCGCAAGGCGGCCATCATCGCGGCGCTCATCCGCGCGGGCAAGGTGACGGGCGGGTACCTGAACTCCGCCATAGAGGAAGAGACGCATTATGCGCTCTACGCGAAAGATGTGCGGTAGTTTGCGCGAAAAACACGTGGCAAACACACTTTTTCACCGTTTAGCCTTTTAACAATCAGGCGTTTACTGTATAATGGATTTATCTGAATCACCCGTTAAATCAATGAGGAAATAGAAGAGCTATACGGCGGAAGGGTTTGCGTGGAAGCTACCGTATTTGTTTTTATTGTACTGTTTGGCATAGTCCTGTCGGATATCTTCGGCAGTATTTTCCCGTGGCTGCCTATACCGCTCATTCAGATTGCGTTCGGCGCGCTCATAGCGCTTACGCCGTTGGACATGGAGATGAGCCTGAACCCGGAGGTTTTCATGGGGTTCGTGGTCGCGCCGCTGCTCTTCCGCGAGGCGGAGGAGTCGGACATCCTGACGCTCATCCGGCTCAGGCGGCCCATAATTCTCATGGCGTTCCTGCTCGTGTTCATCACGGTGTTTGCGGTGGGCGGCTACGTGCACTGGCTGTTCCCGGCCATTCCGCTCGCGGCGTGTTTCGCGTTCGGCGCCATCCTCGGGCCCACGGACATGATTGCGGTGAGCACCATAAGCCGGCGGGTGAACATCCCGGAGAAGCTCCTGAACGCGCTGCGCGGCGAGGGCCTGATTAACGACTCTTCGGGCGTCATCGCTTTCAACTTCGCCATTCTCGCCTTGCGGAGCGGCGAGTTCTCCTTCGCGAGCGCGCTGGGCAGCTTCCTGTTCATGTGTATCGGCGGGCTGGTCATAGGGCTCATCCTGGTGCTGCTCAAGGACTTCGCGTTCCAGGTGCTGGGCGCCTACCACATCCGCACGCATTCCGTACACCTGATTATCGAGGTGGCGCTCCCGTTCATCTGCTTCCTTACGGCGGAGCATCTGGGCTGCTCGGGGATTATCGCGGCGGTCACGGCGGGCAGCCGGGCGGTCTTTCGGCGCACGCGCATGGATCTGCACTCGGCGCAGTTCAACGCTTCGCGGCGCTCCCTGTGGGAAATGATTTACTTCATGCTCAACTCGTTCGTCTTCCTCCTGCTGGGCCTGCAACTGCCTGGCATAATCCGGGAGGTCATAGACCACAAGAGCATCCATATAGGCTACACCACGCTCGCCGCCATCAGCATAGCGCTGGCCATGTTCCTCGTGCGCTTCGTGGCGCTCCTGCTCATCGCCAACAGCATCACCGGCAGCGGGAAGGAACGCCTGCGCGACACGCTCATCCTCACACTCTCCGGCGTGAAAGGCACGGTGAGCCTTGCGACCGCGTTCGCGCTCCCCATTGTCCTCACATCCGGCCTGGCTTTCTCCACGCGCTCGACCCTGCTGTACATGACCGGCGTGGTGATTATGTTCTCGCTCATCCTCTCGCTCCTCCTGCTCCCGCGTATCTGCAAGGAGGGCAAGACCGTCCCTTCGAACGCCGCCAAGGTGGCCGTGCTGCAGGACGTGGTCGCGGAGCTTAAGCGGGAAGACAATGAATATATGGGCGCCGTCATCGTGGACTTTAACAACCGTATCCGTTCGCTCGAACGTGGCGACATAGAGCATACGGAGCGGCGCGAGTTCCTGAGCCTGCTCGATTTTGTGGAGGAGACCGAGCGCGGCATCCTGGAACGCAAGCGCCTGCGCCGCGAGATTTCCGACCACGACTATACGGCCTACCGGCGGATGCTCTCGCTGCTGCACGAGAACGAGGACAAGGGCATGTTCGAGCGGATGCGCCGCTGGATGCGCCGGACGCAGGTGGTCATAGCCGCTCTGTTCAACAGCGAGCAGCGCCGGGTCCGCAAGGCGAACAAGGTAAAGAATAAGGCGGCGCGCGCGGCGGAAATCGCGCGGCAGGCGCAGGAGGTGCAGGACGCGGAAGATGCGGCGCTTGCGGCGGCGGCTGCCGCACCCGGAGACGTTGCGGCGGCATACGCGGAAATCCCGGCGGGGCTTCCGGCTGAGGAGATTGCGGAAGAGGACAGCGGCCCGGTTTTGAGTCCGGAGCGCCGCGCGTTCTATAAGTCCCTGAAGAAACTCGAGGACACGTTCTGGGACGACACGAACTTAGTCATAGAGGCGCTCGAGCGCCAGCGCGGGCGGTACTCGGACGAGGTAATCAATCAGGTCATCAAGGAGCGCATAGACCTTGCGGGGCAGGTCATGGAGGGCGTGTACGGCGGAGCCATTCGCGCGCGCCTGCACGACGAGTACGAGGGCGTGCTCCTGCGCGGCTTCGCCATAGAGCGCCAGAAGATAGACGAGCACCTGGCCGCGGGCCGGCTCTCCCCGAAAGAGGCGGACGAGATGCGCGTGAGTGTAAACGCGCTCGAAACATTCGCGCTCACGGACCACACCAGTTACGTCCTCCCGAAGTTCATAGCGAAGACCATCCGCCCGCGGATAAAGAAATAATAAAAAAATTCTTTACAAAAGATTTTCGCTCCTTTATACTAATATTTGCGCTTGCGCATGCCCAGATAGCTCAGTTGGTAGAGCAGTAGACTGAAAATCTACGTGTCCTTGGTTCGATTCCGAGTCTGGGCACCAAAAAACCGCGGACCCCCGCGGTTTTTTTCGTTGGTCGTATATAGTTTGCCCGCCTACCGTTTTTCCGGCAGAATCTCAATCCAGTACCCGTCGGGGTCGGCTATGAAGTACAGGCCCATGGCGGTGTTTTCGAACACGATGCACCCCAGCTTCTCGTGCAGGGCGTGCGCGGCGTCGTAGTCCGCTACCGTAAAAGCCATGTGAAACTCATTGTCGCCGAGGTTATACGGCCGACCGAAGTCGCGCAGCCAGGTGAGCTCTATCTGGTGCGAGCCGCCGGGGCACTCGAGGAACTTGAGGCAGTAGCTGCCGTCTTCCGCTTCCTTGGTGCGCACCACGTTAAGCCCGAGCGCCTCCTCGTAGAAGGCCACGGACCGGTCCATATCCAGGACGTTTATGTTGTTGTGTACGTAATTGAAAATCATTTGAACGACGCCTCGTAAATGGCCACCACGTCCTCGTGCGTGACCTCCACCGGATCGACCATGAACAGGTGGCCCATGGTCTCGCGCGCCACCTTCGCCACGTCGTCGAACTCACCGGCCTTAAAGCCGAACTCGGAGAGCTTGAGGTCCGACACGCCGCAGGCCGCCTGGAGCGCCTCGAGCGCCGTGATGAAGTCCTCCGGCACCGTGGCGTCCGTCTTGCCAAGCCACTTGGCCATGTCCACGAACCGCTCCGGCCGCGCGCCCTTGGCAATGAGGGTCTTGTAGTAAGCGACGGAGACTATGATCAGGCCGGCGCCGTGCTGGAGCGTGGGCGCGTAGGCAGACAGCGCGTGCTCGAGCGCATGCTCTGAGGTGCAGCCGCTGGTCGACTCGTTTATGCCCGAAAGCGTGCTGGCGAAAGCGACATGTTCGCGTGCCTCCATATTGGCGCCATCCGCTACAGCCTTGGCCAGCCAGGCGCCTATGTTCTTAATGGACTCTATGGCGAAGAGGTCCGCGAGCGGGTTTGCGTTCTTGTTCAGGTAGCCCTCCGTGCTGTGGAAAAGCGCGTCGAAACCCTGGTACGCCGTCAGGTGCGGCGGAACGCTCGCCATGAGCTCGGGGTCGATAATCGAAAAAACGGGGAAGGACTTGGGGTTCGAGAATCCTATCTTCTCCTTGGTCGCGAGCTTGGTGATGACCGTGAAGGGGTCCGCCTCCGTGCCCGTGCCCGCCGTTGTGGGGATGGCTATGACCGGCAGCGGGTCCGCCACGATGGGCTGCTTCTTGCCGGTGGTGCCGCCCACGTAATCCCAGTAGTCGCCGGGGTTCGTGGCCATGACGGCTATGGACTTGGAGGAGTCTATGCTGCTGCCCCCGCCCAGGCCCACGACGAAATCGCAACCCTCGGCCTTGGCCATGGCCGCGCCTTCCATAACGTGCTCCACAACGGGGTTGGAGAGTATCTTATCGAAGACCACCGCCTCCGCGCCGCCTTGCTTGAGCTGCTCTATGGTACGGTCCAGGTAGCCGTTTGCGCGGGTGGACTTGCCGGACGAGATGACTATGAGCGCCTTCTTGCCGGGGAGCGGCTGGGAGCCGAGTTTGTTAAGCGCGCCGGCGCCGAAAATCAGTTTGCTGGGCATGTAGAATTGAAACATGTTCTTACCTCCTATCGTAAGCGTGGTATAATCCTATTATATAGTTAATTTTCAGACGTCACAATGGGAGATGGGATGATTCTGCTAATCTTGAGCGCGGCGCTGCTTTTCTTCATCATCACGGATATTATAGGTAAGCCCCGGCTCATAGGCCTCGTGCCCATGGCGCTGTACATACCGATTGCGGTGAACTACCCGCTCGCGTACCACCTGTACATGGAGAACGTGGGGCTCAAGACCGAGCCGCTGCTGGGCGCGCTCATCGTGACGGGCGTCACGGCGCTCATCTTCTACGTCTGGGTGCGCCTGCTGGTCTGCCCGACGCGCGATAAGAAGAAGGCCGGGTTCCGCCTCAAGGCGCTGGCCGGCGCGCGGCCCATCTTCTACTGCCACATCTACGCAGTGTGCTTCCAGGTGGTGTTCCTGCCGCTCTCGTTCTTCAAGCTGGACGCGTACGCAGACCGCGCCTGGCTCATCGGCAATGTTGTGTATTCCCTCGGCTGTTGCTTCGCGCTCTTTTTGGACGGGCTGCTGCGTGCGTTAATCTGTTCGCGGCGTCTCGGGATTGTGCGGCGCGTCGTGCTGCTCTTTACCGTCTGGGTGCCGTTGGTGAACTGGATTGTCTGGGGCGCCACCAGCCGGCTGATTAAGCAGGAGTACGAGTACGGGCTCGAGCTGCGCGCCATGGAGAAGGAGAAGGTCAGCTCCGATTCGTGCCGCACGCGCTACCCCATCCTCATGCTGCACGGCATAGCCTTCCGCGACATGCGGTTCTTCAACTACTGGGGGCGCATCCCGCGCTACCTGAAGCGGCACGGGGCGGTTATCTATCATGGCAACCAGGAGGCGTTCGGGACCATTGAGACGAACGGCGAGGACATACGCGTCCGCATCGGCGAAATCCTGCGGGAGACGGGCGCGGAGAAGATCAACATCATTGCGCACAGCAAGGGCGGATTAGACGCGCGCTATGCCATCTCGACGCTGGGCATGTACCCTTACGTTGCCTCGCTCACGACCATGAATACGCCGCACCGCGGCTGCCTTTTCGCGGACAAGGCCACGCGCATGAAGGAGAAGCGCTACCGCAGCATAGCCCGGATTTTCGATTCGGTCTTCCGCAAGTACGGCGACAAGCACCCGGACTTTTACACGAGCACCATGCAGTTTCGCACGAGTCTTTCCGAAGCGTTCAACGAGCGCACCCCGGACGCGCCGGGGGTGTACTACCAGAGTTTTATGTCGGTCATGAAGAAGGCGCGTTCGGACATGCTGCTGTCCATTCCGTTCCTGTGGATTCGCAAGCTGGGCGAGGAGAACGACGGGCTCGTCTCGGTGGCTTCCGCGCAGTGGGGGAACTTTCGCGGCGTCTACCGCAACACGCACACGCGCGGGATTTCACACGCGGACATCATAGACATGCACCGGCAGGACTACCGCGACTTCCATGCGCCGAATGTGTACGTGGGGCTGGTGAGCGAGCTGAAGCAGATGGGGTTTTAGCAGGCGGGCGCAGCGTCGCTGCGGAAATGCGTTTCCCCTTACGCCTTGGGCGGCACCGTGCTTACGTTGCGGGTGTGCGTTATCCGCTCGTACCACAGACGCCTCTTCCTGGCGCTCACGATCATGTCCGTAACCCCGAACAGCACCAGCCCGAAGTAGACGAGCAGGGCGGCCACCTGCGACGCGCCGTTGTACGCGGCCACGCCCGTGTTGGCGAAGTAGATTGCGAGCAGGTAGGCGTTGCGGATCAGGTAGCGCAGCACGAGGCGCAGCTCGAACCAGCCGGTCTTCTGTTTGCGCAGTTGGGCGAGCAGTTCCAGATCGTGGGCGTACTTCTCGCGCAAGCTCGCGTTCTCCGGCAGGTCCGCCACCTTGCGGGGCGGCGTTTCGTCCGGAGCGCTTGTATCTTCCTCCGTGATTTTCACGCGCACCAGCGCCTTGCCGGGCGTCCTTCCGCGCAGCAACAGCGCCAGCCCGGCTGTATACAGGTTTAAGACGACCGCGTAGGCAACCCCTCTTTCCACATCAAACAAGCCTGCAAAAAAGGAAGAGAGGAGGACAATGACCGCGTAGTCCAGCCCCCACGCCACGAGCCGGCGGATGTAGCCGACAGGGCCTGCGCCGCGCGCGCGGGTCTTTGCTTCGAGCTTCTCTTTGGTCGGGAGGGGGAGGCGCGAGAGGGCGTGCGTGAAGAGCAGGTAGCCCAGGACGCCGCCGAGGGTGTTGAGCATAAGGTCGTCCACGTCGAAGAGACGGTAAGGGCGCGGGTAGATGCCGTAGAGCGCGGACAGCTGGGTGAGCTCGAAGAAGAGGGAGACGGCCAGGCAGATGAGGGCCGTGCGGGCGAGCTTCCCGCGGGCGAAGTAGCCGAGGTAGACGCCGAGCGGGAAGAGCAGCAGGACGTTGAACACGGGCTGCAGGAACTCGCTGGTTTTCAGCGCCGCCAGCCAGGTGCCGGGCTTCTCAAGGACAAAGCCGGACTTCTCCACGAAGTCGCGCACGAAGTCGAAGGGGATGAGGTTGTGCGTCGGGCCGGTGAGGGCGGACACCTGCGAGACCTCCGGCAGGGGCAGTATGGTCAGGAAGTACGCGCATTGGAGGTAGAAGAGGAAGCTGAAGAGCATGACGGTGCGGAACGGCGAGATGGCGCCGTATTTGCGGTAGTTATAGATCATGTAGGGGAGCGTAAGCGCCGCTGCTGCCAGCGGAAATGTAAGCAGCGCACTCTCTATCGGGAAGTAGTAGCTTCCGAATAGTCCCCCGAGGAATTCTGCTTTTGACATATGGACAGTATACCACAGCGCGCGGGTTTTTGGGGCGCGGGGTGATTGACAGACGCGGCGCGTTCGCGGATAATCGGAAAAAGGGTTATCTACATATTATATTAAGGGAGAAATGAGATGTCACAGAGAACGTATTTGATGCTAAAGCCGGATGCCGTGCGCGGGCGGCACATAGGCGAGATTCTTGCGCGCATTGAGCGGGTAGGGCTTACGATTGAGCGGCTCGAGCTGGCGAATGTCACGCCCGAGCAGGCGAAGGCCAACTACGCGGAGCACGAGGGCAAGCCGTTTTACGATGGGCTGATTACCTACATAACCTCCGGGCCGGTGGTCAAGATGATTGTGAGCGGGCCCGAGGCTGTGGCCGTGGCGCGCAAACTCATGGGGGAGACGGATCCCGCCAAGGCGGCGCCGGGCACCATACGCGGGGACTTCGGGCTGATTATGGACGAGAACGTCATCCACGGCTCGGACTCGCCGGAGTCTGCGGCGCGCGAGATAGGCATCTTTTTTGGCGAGTAGGACAGTATTTCGAGAAAAAGTTTTGATTTTCGAAAAAAACTTCTTGACTTTGTTTTCCACAGTCCATATAATAAGAACGTTCCGCCTTTCGGGGCGGAACGGCTATGTGAAATCACCTTTCACACAGCACTGTACCTTGAAAACTGCATAGTGTAGAGATTTAGTCATACTTCAAGTTCGAGAAATTCGGACGGCTGCCCGCCTTGAATATGAGGAAGGGGCAGGAAGTAAGATTAATGATACAA
>JAISTV010000016.1 GCA_031272485.1 Eubacteriales Family XIII. Incertae Sedis bacterium | reverse complement strand
CGCTGTCGCCGCCGCTGACCTTAGCGCCCGCCGCATCCAGCGCGTCGTAGCCCGGAATAATCGAAGCGTCTTTCCACGCAAAGGTCCCGTTCGCCGGCACCGCATCTCCCGGCGCCGTCACGCCCCCCGTAATAACCGAGGAAGCCAGTCTCTGTCCGTATGTCACGCCCTCCGCGGCTATGTCCGTTATAGCCGGCGTCTGTTTACTGGAAGTAAGGCCGAGGGCTATCACGGCAGGGACATCGTTCTCGTCGCTGCCCGCGGAATTCACGTCGCCGCCGTTTTCTGCCGTAAAGGCTGCACTCTGCGGATTCAATGTAACCGCCAGCACATAGCTCTTGCTTGCGGCCGCCGCCGAATCGCCCGCGGAGAGCGAATCCAGCCACGCGCCCTTAAGCTCTATGGTAGCCACGCCTTCATTCACCGTGACCGTATAGTCCGCGTCCTTCGTAAGCGTAGCCAGGTAGCCGGACGCCGCGGTCATATCCGCCGTCCACACCGGCACGCTTCCCGTCGCAAAGAGGTAAACCTCATCTATGGTATTGCCGCTGAGCGTCACGTCAAAGGACTGCGCCTCTTTCGTGGTGCGCGTATAGCTAAGCTGCGTCTTGACCGTGCTCGAATCCGTATACACCACCAGCCCGCCGGAGCTCAGCAGCGTGCTGTTCCCCGCGTAATCGTAAATCCGCGCGTAGACCACGCCCTTGAAGCCGGGCTGTATGCTCACCTTGTTTCCGGCAGTCCAGTCAAGCGCATTCCAGTTCGTGCTGTCCTTGTCAAGCGGAGAGCTTGACAGGTAGTACTCGGTCTTGGACGAGTCCACGCCCGCCGTAACGTCCGAAGCGGAGATATTCACATCCACCGTGTTCTTAAAGAACAGCCCGAAGGAGATGTTATTCAGGAAGGTCGTAAAGCTGTTCCCGCGAAGCGTAACGCTGCCCGTAGGCGCCGCCGTATCCAGCTTCCAGGTTACCAGTGCGACCCGGGATATCTTCCCGGTAGCCACTTCTCTTATATAGAAGGAACCGCTTCCGGAAGCCGTGTCCGCGGAAGACAGCGTAAGCGCAGTGCCCGCGTCCGTCCAAGTGCCCGTGCCGTCCGGCGACGGTGCCTGGGCCGTGAGTCCCACCTGATAGCCGCTCTTGGCCGTCACGGTAAAGGCGCTCGTAACCCAGCCCGCGCTGTTGGGCGTAGAAAGCACATAGTGCGTATCCGCCACCGCCGCAAAGCCCGCCCGTATAATGGCTTGCACGGAAGGCTGCGCCAGCGTGTAGTTGGCCGCCTTGCCGCCCGTTATCGAAAAGCCGCCGGGGAAGCTCACCGCGAGCTTGCTGTCCACAGAAGGATCGCCTGCCGAAGCAAACCGCCCTGCCTTATCCGCAGAAGCATCCGGCGTACCGGCGCTGTTAAACGTAAGCGCCCCGAGGCCCAGTATCACGTCCGTGCCCGGCTCGTCGCCGTCCGCAAGACCCGTAAGAACCGCGCACGTAACCGCCGCGTAGTTCGTCCCGTCGTAGTCCTTATCCGGCACGGTAACCGCCACTGTCAAGGTCCTGGGCTTGACAGTAAACGTCACGTGGTTGGACGTCTCCGCGAGGTAGTTATCCGAGGCCGCCGCCACGGCGAACACCTCGTAGCTGCCCGCGCTTACGGGAAGCCCCGCGGTATAGCTGTCGTCTATGCCGTCCGCCGGGCTTACATCCCCCGCGTCGGAAACGCCCGCGCTGCGCGTGTACCAGGTAAGCGCGCCGCCGGAGTCGTTTTGCGCCACGCCCGGCTTAATCTCCTTGCCGGTGTAGATAACATCCTGCGAGGCATCCGGGTCGGAGATAACCAGCTCGCCCGCTGCCGCCTGCACTGTAAAGGTTATGGTCACAACCTGCGTCATCAGAATGCTTTCCGTGCCGTCTGCGCCGTAGTCGCCCCACGAAACCGTAAGGTGGTCGGTATGGGTGCCGGCGGAAAGCCCGGCCCTGGGCCGTATGTTGAGCACCGCCGTTTTGCCCGTCGTCAGGGCGTGCAGCGGCGTGGTGTCCCCGGTCGCTATCTCAAAGTACGGGGACTTGGTGTAATTGCCCTCGTCCCACAGCGGCGCCATATCCAGCGTCTGGTTGCCGGTGTTTGAAACCGCAACCCCCTGCCAGCCTATGGTGGAATAGCCGTAGCTCACCGTGCCGAAGTCTATGCTGAGCGGCGAAACAGTAGCCGTATACGTGCGCCCCGTAACCTGCACGTGCGCCGTCTGCGATGTGCTCGTGCCGGAAGCGTTTCTCACCTCGGCCACATAGTCCGCCTCGCCCACCGCGGTAGTGATGGCCGCAAACGTAGCCGTCTTCGTGCCGGAACCTATGCTCGTCCAGTCGCTGAGTGCCGTGAGGTTCTCGCCCTCTTTCTTATACCAGCGCACCTCCATGGAAGCGGAGCTCTGCGCGGTGAGCGAGAGCGTGTAGGGCTTGCCCGCGTAAACCGTCTCCGTGTTCCCTGCGGGCTGCGCCGTAATGAGCGGCACGTTGCCTATTATGTCCACGTAAAGGGTGCCCACCGTATGCTCAAAGTTCTGCGCCTCGATAGCCACCGCCACGGATGCCTGCTGGCCTTGCGTGGCCGTGCTTGCTATCTTGAGCGTCAGGCTGGAGCCCTCTGCAGTGAGCGTGGCGCCGTTCGTGAGCACCGCCGCGCCTACGGCAGGGTCTGTCTCATAGGTAACGGCGCCCAGCGTAAGGCCGTCCGGCACCGTGGGCAGCAATTGATTCAGATCCACCACAATGGTGGCCGCCTCGTGCTCCCGCGCCTGGACGTGGACGCTCTTGCCCGCCACCGCGGACGCCTTGTGTATGCTTGCCGTAAGCGTCGTGGGCAGTTCCGGCGCCGTGTAGTTGCCGCTCAGAAGCTGTATGCTGTCTATGACCACGCCCTTGCCGTTATCGCTGTTCGCATCGCCGTCAAAATGCGCCGTAATCTGGCCGACCACCGTCCCCAGCGTGTCGCAGGGCACTAAGTTGTTCGGCGTAAAGGTTACGGACGCCGCGACGGAGCCGTCGTAGGGCTTGTCAATTGCCGTAAAGCCGTTCACTATGTTCGGCACGGTAATGATGTCTGTATCGCCCGTGAGCTTGCGCGGCTTGACCGTGAGGCTCATGGTCTTCTTCACGGTCTGCGTGGCCGCGTCGTAGCCGGAGACCTGCGTGTAGTCATAGGCATCCGGATTCGCCGGCGTAAACGTGAGCACGTAGCCCGTGTTGCTCACCGTGGGATAAAGCGTATTCGCCCCCGCCTGCCAGCTGAACTGCCCGCCGCCGGAGCCGCTGCCGCCCGTGAGCGGCACATCCGAGAGCAGCGTGCCGTAGGTAATCTGCCCCACGGTAGGCCAGGTAAGCGTGGGCGCCGCTTTGCTTACGGTGAGCGGAATGGAAATGTCCGCCGGGGCATCGTTCTCGTCCGCGCCCACGGCATCATTGTCCGTACCGTTCTCCGCCACGAACTCCTCGCCCTGCGGATTCACCACTATGCGCACGGTGTAGTTGCCTGCCGCAAGCGTATCGAGGAAGGAGCCCTTAAACGTAATGGTCCCGTCTGCCAGCACGTAATCCGTGCCCGCCGCAAGCGCCATAGCATCTACGCTGACGCTCTTAATCGTATTGCCGTTCAGCGCCAGCGAAGCGCTCTTATCCGCAAGCGAAGTCTTGGTGTAGGACAGGCTCCCGGAGGCCACGCTGTCCTCGTAAATCACAACCCCGCCCGTGTTTATATACTGCACATTACCCACGTTATCCGTAATCCTGGCAAACACCTCGCCCGTAAAGCCCGCCGGCAGCGAGAACGAACTGCCCTGCGTCCAGTCGGCGTCCGTTACGGTTTTGCCGTTGATCTGTATGTAGTCATGCAGTCCGCTCAGGTATACGGAAGTAATTTCTTTATCGTAGGCAATATACTCAATCTTTGCTATGCCTGAGTTCGCGTCCGTGCCGGTACCAAGCGACGACTGATCATCCGCCGCCGTAATGGTCACGTCCACCGTGTTCTTGAAGAACAGTCCGAACGTAACGGTATTCAGGAAGGTCGTAAAGTTGTTGCTGTGCATGGTAATGGTGCCGCGCGGCATGGTATTGTCCACGCCGAAGGTCAGTTTCACCTTGCGGGAAATCTCGCCCGTGACCATGTTTTTCACGTAGAAGGTTCCGGTGTTTCCCATGCGCATGTCGCCGCCGGAGTACTCAATATCCCACCCCCAGCTACCGTCCGCCGCGGAGCTCTCCGACACGCGGTAGTCGGACACCTGATCGGGATAGCTCGGCATATAGGGAATCACCTGCATGGAATGAATCGCCCAGCCGTTCTCCCGCAAATACGGCAGCTGGTAATGCACATCCTTAACCGCCTCAAACCCCATGAGGATAGAGGCCGTCTTGCTCTCCGGCTGTCCCGTAAGCACGTAGTTCTTCGCCTTGGCGCCGGTTATATCAAAGCCGGTAAACGTGACGGTTTGCCCCGTGGTGTCCGCGTCCGCCGAGCCTATGGTGGGGAACACCGCCGAGCCGGTCACAATCTGCACGTCCGCCGCGTCCGCAGCGAGCAGCCCCACGCCATCGCCCTGCGGTTGCAACGTAATGGAAGTCATGGTGGCCACGTTCGTGCCGTCGTAATGCTTATCCGCCGTGTTTACAAGGATGGAGATGGGCCGCGCGACAACATCCTCCGTCCGCGCGCTCTCCAGCCAGCCGGTGGTATAATCCGTAGCCACGGCTATCGAAAAGTCATGGCCCACGTCATCCTCCCCTAAGGTGTAGGTGGGGATGTTGTTGCCCCAGACGTCATTGCCGTCCTTCTTCCAGATGTAGCGAATGGTGCCGTATCCGGCCACCGGTACCTCGGAGGAAAGCTGGCTCAAGTCCACGCTCAGCGTGTTGCCGTATACGGGATCGCCGACCACGGACACGCTGCCCGCTATGGTCGGATGCTCGGTGGCCACGTTAAAGGTAAAGACATCCGTCATGGTGTTGCCGCCGTGCTCCACGTTCGTGCCGGTGGCGGGAACCACCACGTCCCTCACGCCGGTCACTTCGACATCATAGGACATATCCGGCTTAAGGCCGCTGTAGGAAATATAGCCCTCGGTATTGGCGGCATCGCCCGGCCAGGATAAGCCCCAGGCATTCACATTCAAATCATTCCAGACGCCGTCCGAAATGTTCAGGACCACAGGCGTAGACCCGTCTTTCGGGCGGAGGGTCACGGTACCGACCAGGGTATCTATCGGCTCGCTAAAGCACAGGTAGAGCTTTTCGTTGCGCGGAATGCCCTGCAGATGCGGCTCGGTGGTCACCGGTCCGAAGTCTTCATCCGCCCAGTAGAAGGTCTGAGAAGCCACGGTATACCAGCGCACCCGTGGCGCCCCGTCCACCGTGAACGTAGCGATGCCCGAGGCGGTGGCGGTCTGATTCTCTCCGCTCGTAAGGCCGGTCTTGTACGTCACGTTCACCGTGACGTTATAAGTGCCGCCCGAAAGCCCCTGCCGGGGGATTATGCTCCACGAGTTTCCGTTGCTGCCCGCCGCGGGCACCGTGCCTATGGCGGCCCCGCTGCTGTACGTGGGCCCGCTCAGGACGAAGCTGCCCGCCCCGTCTCCCGTTAGCGTCACGTTGGTTATCGATGCGGAAGCATCCCCGCCGTTTTGCAGCACGATGTACTTGAAAGACAAGGCGTCGGCGGCATAGCCCTGGTTCAGGATGCCAAAGTCTATGTCCGCAGAGGCATTGCCGGTGGCCAGATCCTTTATGGTGAGGCTGGCCGGATTCTGCACCTTAAAGTGCACGGCGCCCGTAATGGTCTTGCTCACCTGCTCGGTGTTTATGGTGTAGGTAAGCACGAGGTCGGCCGTGTAGTCGCCCGCCGCAAGCCCGTCCACAGGAACCACCTGATAATTCGTGTCGCTGCCCGCCGGGCTTCCGGTTATGGTGGACACGGTAGAGCCGGTCAGGGTAAAGTACGTCCCGGCGGTAGCGCTGTTCTTCTTCTGGTTCGCCAGGCTCAGGCTCACGTTCGTGGCGTTCGGCGCAGATTGGCCGCCCACGCTCTGTATGGTAATGTTTTTCGCCGCCGGCGCCTGCTCGTAGCTTCCCGCGTCAAGCAGCGTGGTGCCAAAGTCATAGCTGCCGGCTTCTGCGCCGGGCAGGTAAAGGTCGCCTGCATTGGTTATCTCTATGGAGACCGGAATATCCAACCTCGCGTCAGGCTTCTCTCCGTCGTTATAGGTTATGCGCACCGTAGCCGTATAGGTCCTGGCCGTTTGGAAGTAGCTCCTGCCATTGGGCTGAACCTGATAAGATGTGGTGGTGGTTCCCGGCTGCACCACGGTGTCGCCGTCCACGAGCGCGAAAGCCTCTGCGTCCTCCCCTATAAGTGACGCCGTGATATTCGTCGCTTCGTCCGAGTAGCCGTCGTTCGGCGCGGAGTTATAAAGCATGATGTTGATACGCGGCGGGATCATGAAAAGGGCGCCCGCAAAGTTCCGCTCGAAAACCACGGGCGGCGCCGTAAGCACCGCGTTGCGGTGGAATGTCGCCACGAGGTTCGTGTCCGAGCCGGGCACGGTGAGCGTGTACACGCTGCCGTTGTTCGTCCAGGCCGCCGTAAGCTCGTCCGGGGTGAGCGCGGGGTCCGTCTGCGCTGTGAAACTGTAGAGGCGCCAGCCGTCCGCCGGCTCCGGCGTGAACTTGAGTTTGGAGTTAAGCGCCGCCTGCTTGACGCCCGTATCCAGCGGGTCTATGTAGACATTGTTCGGGTCGCCCGTGACAGAGCCGCCGGAGCCGTCCGCCGGAAGCGTAGTGACATTCACCGGCGTGAAGAGACCCAGGGTCAGGTTGTTGGGCATGCCTATGTCGTAGTTGTTGTAGAGGTTGTAGTAGTCGTAGCCGGTCGGGCCGGGCTTGTTCACCAAGCTGGTGTGAATCTCCGCGTTCAGGATGTGGTTGGTGTACGTGTCGCCCGAGAAGAAGCTCTGCGAATGCAGGTCGCTTTCCGCGGTCTGCAGCTCGGTGTTGTCTATGAACGCCGAGAAGGTCCCCAGGTTGCCGCCGAAGTAGGTCGTGCTGTAGGCCGGAATCTTTATGGTCTGCGGGTAGCGCGTGAAGATGGCGCCGCCGCCGCCTATGGCGTAGGCCACTTCCGCCGGTGCGCCCTCCGCCAGATCGCGGTAGGTACCCAGCGCCTGGTTGTTCGTAAAGCGGCCGCCCGTCAGGTTCAGGGTCACGCCCTGGTAGGTCAGGTCGCTGCCCTTGTCTATGGCGTTGAAGTAGATGGCGCCGCCGCCGCGGGCCGCCGTGTTGCTGTCAAATGTAGCGTTATCGGCTATGGTTACGGTGGCATCCGAAAAACCGCAGAAGAGCGCGCCGCCGCCGGTACCGGAGTACATGGCCGCGCTGCCGGATATGGGCTCGCCCAGCGCCTTGTTGCCGGATACGGTTACGTTTCCTTTAATGGTCAGGTTGATTTTATCCCGCACGAAAATGCCGCCGCCGTTGCAGGCCTCGTTATTGCGAATCAGGACGTTTCCGTCAAACGTACAGGTGCCGGCGGAATATAGGTAGACGCCGCCGCCGTAAGACGGGGTCTTGTTGTTTTCGATTATGGTGTAGCCGGTCAGGTTCAGTATGGTTCCGGTTGAGGTGTCGTACTTGGCGCCTATGCCGCCGGCACCGCTCGAGCCGCTGCCGGAGTACTGCCGGTTCCTGGCTATGACGCCGCCCTTGACGGTTACGTTTCCTACGCCTTCTATAGAAATGCCCGCGCCGCCTACCTGGGAGGTAGCATGTGCGTTCATCACGTTGGCACGCAGGGTCACGGCGCCCGTGGCGGTAATCTGAATGCCGCCGCCGGCCGTAGTGGTGTTGTCAAAGTCTATGCCGCCGTCGAGCATGATGTTCTCGGTGGTGAGCGACGCCGCGCCGCTTCCGGATATGAGGAAGTGCCGCGCGCCGGATGCGCTCTTAATACTCCAGTCTGAAACGCCGTCGTAGAGATCGGGGCTGGCAGCCGCAGTATTGCCATACGCATTGCTATAGTTCCAGGGCTGCTCGCCGGTGTGATTTACCAGGTCTACGGCGGACCCCGTGGTCTTGCGGAGCGACACGCTCTTGCCGGCCAGGTCGTAGCTGGCGCCCATGGTGAACTCCGCGCCTATGAGAATCACGTAGGGGTGGTTCGCGTCGGAGGCGCCCGCCTTGTCCAAGGCCTCGAGCAGGCCGTTCGTGCCGCTTGGGTTGGTCCAGGTGGTCACCACGGAGCCGTAGACGTACGCGATGCCCCAGGAGGGATCGTTCAAGACCGGGTTATACTCGTCGGGCGTGAGCGTGGAGGTGACCGAAACGACCTTGGCCTCTTCGGTAATATTGTTTGTGGCCAGCGTCTTGCCGGATGCCGTAAGCGCCCGCCAGTCGGCGAGGGAGGCCTCCGGAACCACGGCCCAAAGGCCATTTGCGTCGGAGGCTGCCGCGGCGGGGACCTGCCAGGAGACGTTGTGCGTGGTGTAGAAGCCGGGGGCTGTGTCCATAATCAGATAGTCCAGCGCGGAGCAGCCGTACGCATAATAGAACATGAAGTACCCGCGCGACTGGCCGAAGGACGAAGAGACGATTCTGCGCGTAGAGGCGATGCCCAGCGACTTAAGCGAGGTGCAGCCCATGGCATAAGAATCAAGGAAGTAGTTGCCTACGCTGGTCAAGTTCGAGGTGTCCGGTGCGTCCAGGCTGGTCAGGGAGGAGCAGCCCCGGGCATACTGCGCCAGGAAGTACTCACCTGCGGTTATGAAATTGCTGGTGTCCGGGACGTCCAAAGTTGTCAGGGACGAGCAGTTATATGCATAACCGCTCATAAAATAATTGCCGTATGTGATATGCGAAGTGTCGGGCACGCCTAAGTAGGTCAGGGACGAGCAGCCACTTGCATAGCTCTCCAGAAAATCCGAGCCGACGGATGAAATGTTTGAAGTGTCCGGCGCTTCTAAGGATGTCAGGGAAGTGCAACCGCCCGCATAATTCCCCATAAAGAAATTTCCCACAGCCATAACATGCGAAGTATCGGGCACGTCCAGCGAGGTCAGGGAGGAGCAACCGTTCGCGAAGGCGGACAGAAAGTAGTTCGCGGGCTGTGTTATCCCCGAAATGTCCGGCGCCGCTAAGGATGTCAGAGACGAGCAGTTCACCGCATAGCCGTAGAGGAAGTCTTCACCCGTAGACGTTATGTGCGAGGTGTCCGGCACACTCAGATACGTCAGCCCGCGGCAGTTATTCGCGAAGTAGTTCATGAAGTGGGCGCCTACCGTGGTGAGGTTCGAAGTGTCCGGTACGGTAAGTGAAGTAAGCAGGTCGCAGTTGTTTGCGTAATCGTACAGGAAGTAGTCTCCGGCATCTGTGATGGCCGGATCCATGTCTATGGTTACGGCTGCCTTGATGTTGGGCAGGACAGAGTAAACGCCGTTGTCCATCCCCGCGAGCGGGGTGTATATAAAGTAGGTCCGGTCGGGCTCGAGGTTCAGCGTGTCGGAAGACCACGTCAGACCGTCGGTGGACCACTGGCTGGACTTGACCATGCCCTTGGAAGTGGCGGTGGCGTCCGAGGCGACCATTATGGTAGCCACCACGCCGGGTCCCTCCGGCGCCGTATAAGACCCGTTCCACCCGGGCGTAAGCGACAGCGCTGAGATACCGGAATCGGAAGTGCTGGCGTCGGCGTCCGCACCCGAAGCGTCGTCCATCGTGCCGTCCGTACCTTCGACAGCACCGGACGTCATTGCCGGACTTGTTCCGGCAATCCAGCCGTCACTCGCGCCAGCACCGTCACCCGAAACAGCGTCGGACGTCGCGCCGTCCCCGGAACCGCCGTCCGCACCCGTCGCGTCGCCCGTCGAACCATCCGGCCACGTCATTACCGGACTTGTTCCGGTAATCCAGCCGTCACTCGCGCCAGCGCCGTCACCCGCGCCGTCCCCGGAACCGTCACCCGCACCTTCGACAGCGCCGGACGTCATTGCCGGACTCGTTCCGGCAATCCAGGAACCGTCACCCGAAGCCTCCTCATCCGCCCAGGTAGCCGCAGAAGGCAGCACCAACATAAAGGCCATAAGAGCCGTCAAAGCAAAAGCAACAGTCTTCTGCGCCCAGCCCTTCTGAATAACAGCCATTCGAAGTCCGCGAATCCCGTCATTGCCGGGCTTGTGCCGCGGGTCCAGTGACTTACTGTAGCCATAGGACTTTCCTTCGTTTCCCCTCAACCGTTCGCTCATCGTATCGTCCCCCGTACTCTACGCGTATCCTCCAAAAGCAGCTTGCGTCCGCGCCACACGCACTGCCTTCAATCATTCACCGCCCCGCATCCCCGTCCTTGCCGGACTTATTCCGGAAATCCGGTTACCTTCCGCACCCCGGGCGCACTTACCCGAAGCCGGCATCCGGCAATCCGTTAACTTTCTGCACCTCAGGCGCACTCACCCGAAGCTGGCGGCAACAAAAAAATGTATCCGTGTAGAAAATACTAAACGCGCGCTCAGAGCCGCACCACACCCCGTTCCGCGTTTTTTGAAACCTCCCCCTCACCCAAAAGGGTGAAGCCCCCCCACTGCGCAAAATTTCAGTATTTCGTGTATCGCCCACCCGCAACCCCCTCCACTCCACGCAAAATTTCAGTATTTCGTGTGGATTCTCCAACCCCTCCCATTTTTGATACACGAAATTCTGAAATTTTGCGACATGGGATGCGAGCCTCTCCCGCAACCTGCTACAACGCCGAAGCCAACGAAGCGGGATGCCCGGCCACAAGCCGGGCATCCCGCAAAACCAAACCATCGAAAGTCCGCACCTCGAAACTACAGCCACCCCGCGAATGGCCGCCCACCGTACCCGCCCATTCCTAAAGTACGAACCTGGATTGCCGGAACAAGTCCGGCAATGACGTACCCACAACCCCCAGCAAATAGCCGCCCCTACCCCGCCACGGCGGCGAAAGTCTCTACGCTCATCCCTTCGTTCACACGGATTCTGGGCAGCGCCAGCGGATCCATGCCCGGGCGCACCACGCCGTATTCCGTGGTGAACGCCAGGCGTATCCCCGCGTCCGCCACCGCCTGCTCGGCTGCATCGTTGTAGTGGCCGAAGGGGTACGCAAGCACATCATTTTCCATAAGAACCGTCCCGCTTGTGGTCAGGTCGGCTACAATTTCATCGTGGGAGAGCGTCATGATGCGGCCCTTGCCGTCCGCGCCGGCGCGGTGCATGTCGTGCGTGTGCGAGCGGAAGATGATGTTCTGCGTGGTGTTCGCGCGCACGAATTCCGCGTCAAACTGGTAGGTTACCATAAAACTTGTAGCGTAACCCCCGTACTCCTCCACGGCAGGCGCGTAGAGACGGAAGAAGCTTTCAGCCGCGTCGTCCGAGGTGAGCACCACGCTCTTCTCGGGCAGGGTCATGACCCCCATGACGTAGGCGTAAACCTCGTTCCACGTGGGGTAATAGAAGTCGTTCTCCTTGAGGTAGGCGAGGTGCTGCTTGAACAGATTCAGGTTCAGGTGGTTGCTGTCCGCGGACGTCTCGCCCTGCGCCGGGTCGTAGAGGTAGTGGTACATGAAGACCGGCAGCCCCCACGCCTCGTTCACCTCGTCCGGCGTAATGTAGTGCGCGGTGAGGGCTGTGTCCGCCGTGAGCGCCACGACGGAGTTCTCGCCTATGCGCGCGCCACTCTCGGTATACCAGCCTGCGAATATGTAGCCGTCCTTGACGGGGACGGGCAGCGTGCCGTAGCGCAGCCCCGCCGTCACCACGAGGTCGTCTCCCTTGGCGCCGTAGTTTATGTCAAAGGTGCCGCCGTCCGGGTCGAACGAAACCCGGTACTCGCCATCCGCGAGCGGCTCTTTCTCCGGTTCCTCCGCCTCGGCTTTCTCCTTCTCCGCGTCCGCCGCTTCCTGCTCCGCCTGCTCCTGCGCCAGAATCTCCTTCTCGAGCTTCCGCGCGTGCTGCGAGATGAATATATACGACGTTATGAAAATGGCCACGCCCGCGATTAAGCACAGGTAGATGGCCAATTTTTTCTTTCCATTTTTAGATTCCGCGCTCATAGCTGCCCCTCTCCTCCATCTTGCGCCGGTGCAAGGCTTTTAGCAGCCGGCGCACCGGGCCGAGCGACCGCAGGAAGGCAATGACGCGCGTGGCGCGCCCGCCCGCTGACCGCTGCAGGTCCCGCACGGCCGTCTCGCCGCGCACGGCAAACGAGTACCTACTCTTGTGCAGAAGATCCGACCTGAGGTTTCCCTTGATCACCGCCAACGTGTTGTTTATGTCCTCCGTGTGCTTCCCCCAACGGGTAAAGACGATGCGCTTCTTCATGTACGGGTTGAGCCGGTGCAGCGTGAGTGCGTACAGGTCCGCGTAGTTCTTATCCGAGGCAAGCTGCAGGTTTCCGAGCACGCCCAGCAGCGCGTCCACAATCCGCTCGCTCGTCCACAGGTCCAGCTCGTGCGTGGTGCGGCTCACATACGTGATGCGCGCCATGGCGTAGAACACGCCCGCGTGGCTGAGCGCCCGCGCGAGGAACACCGCCCCGTCGAAGAACCGGTACGGCGGGAAGAACAGGTCCGCCTTGACCAGCATCTCGCGGTCGAATAAAAAGCGCTGGAACCCCAGGTCGAACTGGTAGTCCTCGTAGAAGACCATGCTGTCGCCGGGAAACGCGTAGCCCTCAAAGGCCTCGGTATACGTGGTCACAAACTTGCCGCTCTTCATGTGCAGCGTACACAGGCTGCCGCCCACGATCCGCATGCGCGTCTCCGCCTGCGCCGCCACGAGGTCGCGCAGCACGTCCTCGTCCGGCAGAAAGTCGTCCGCGTCCAAGAAGAACACAAACCGCCCGGACGCCGCGTTTATGCCGCGGTTCCTGGCGGCGGAAGCCCCGAGGTTCTCGTGGTTGTCTATAATCCGCACGCGGCTGTCCTGCCTGCGGTAGTACTTGAGTATCTCAAAAGAAGCGTCCTGCGAGGCGTCGTTAATGCACAGAACCTCTATGTCCGTGAGGCTCTGCGCCAACGCGCTTTCTAAGCAGTCCGCCAGAAAATCTTCGTTGTTGTATACGGGAATGATGACGCTGACCGTAGGTGCCAAGGGCCCTTTCCTCCTGTTACTCCGCCGCCTGCCGCTGCGTAAGCTCGTGCGCCATGACGATAACCGACACGCTCTTCAGGTCGTGAATCTCCCCCGCGAGCGCCATCTGATACAGCTCTGTCAAGGGAAATAGCTTGACATCTATCGCCTCGTTGTCGTCAAAGTCCGTCTCACCGGCGGTAAGCTCCGTGGCCAGATAAAGGTGCAGCACCTCCGTGCTGTAGCCTATGGACGAGTACGCCGAGGTAAGGTGCCGGATCTTGCCGGCGGTAAAGCCGGTCTCCTCCTTGAGTTCCCGCAGCGCCGCCTCCATGGGGTCCTCGCCCTTCTCGAGCTTGCCTGCCGGCGCCTCGAGCACCGCCTGCTCGGCGGCCTTGCGGTACTGCTGCACCATGGGCATGCGCCCGTCCGCCGTTATGGCGGCTATCACCACGCCCCCGTTATGCTCCACAATCTCGCGGTACGAGGTGCCGCCGTCCTTGACCGTCACCAGGTCCTTGCGCAGGTTGATTATCCGGCCCTCGTAAAGGCGTTCGCTTGACAGTGTCTTTTCTTCTACAATCATTTGGTCATCTTCTCCGACTTGGCTATGGCGGCGTTCATGCCCTCCTTGACGAGGCCCATGAAGTCCTTCTCCAGGAACAGGTTTACGGCTTCAATGGTGGTGCCGCCGGGGCTGCAAACGTTAATCCGAAGCTGCTCCGGACTGTCCGTGTTTTCGAGGACCATCTTCGCCGCACCCAGGGTGGACTGCGCCGCGAAAATCCGCGCCTCCGCCTCGGGTATGCCCGCCTCCACCGCGCACTCTATGAGCGCCTGCATGTACATGTAGGCGTAGGCGGGGCTGCTGCCGGACACGCCGACCACCGCGTCCATGGCGCTCTCCGGCACCTCCACGGCGCGGCCTATGGAACCGAAGATGCCCAGCGCCTGCTGAAACTCCAGATCGGAAACCGACTCGCTGCGGGAAAGACCGGCCATACCGGCGCCTACCATGGCGGGGGTGTTGGGCATGACGCGAATAATCTTGGCGTCTGCGCCCAGAACCGACGCGAGCCAGCCTATGCTTATGCCCGCCGCGATGCTTATATAAACCTTCCCGCCGCCGGCTGCCTTAGCGGCCGCCGCGACCTCGGGAATGACCGTGTCGAAGATGTTGGGCTTGAGCGCTATGAGCAGGAAGTCCGCGTTCACCGCAAGCTCCGTGAGGCTGCCCACCGGCGTGACAAACGGCAGCGCCGCCGTGGCCGCAAGCTTAGCCTCATCCGCGTCGAAGGCGTAGATCTGCGAATCCGCGTCCCTGCCCTCGCTCGCCGCGCGGTCCAACGCCTCGCTGAAGCCCTTGAGTATGGCGCCGCCCATGTTTCCCGTTCCGAGTATTCCGAGTTTCATGCTATTCCTCCTCAAATATGGTGCAGGCGTCCGAGCCGCCCGCTATGTCAAGTAAAATACCTTTACACTTGCCGTTCACCAGCAGCATGGGCGTGCCGTACGCGCCCACGGTCTTGGCCGCGGAAATCTTGGACTCCATGCCGCCCGTGCCGAAGCTGCTCTTGCCCTGCGTGTCCACGGCCGCCTCGAGCGCCGCTATGCTGGTCACCTCGCGGATGAGCGTGGCCTGAACGCCGTCTGCGGGCGCCCGGTCGAACACGCCGTCCACATTGCTCATAAGCACCAGCAGGTCCGCGTTCCACAGGTTGGCCGTAAGGGCTGCAAGCGCATCATTGTCCCCGAAGCCGAACTCCTCTATGCTCACCGAGTCGTTCTCGTTAATTATGGGCACCACGCCCTCGTCCAGCAGCGTGAACAGGCAGTTGCGAATGTGCATGGCCGCCGAGGCCTCCTCGAAGTCGCGCCGCGTGAGCAGCAGCTGCCCTATATGCACGCCGTCCGCCGTGAAGCACTTCTTGTAGGCCATCATGAGCTCCACCTGGCCTATGCTGCACATAGCCTGCTTGTAGTTTATGTCGCCGCGCCGATTCTTAATGCCCAGGGCGGTGAGCCCGCTGATCTCGGCGCCTGAGCTGACGACAATGATCTGCTTGCCAGCCTTGCGCAGCGCCACAATCTGGTCCGCCAGGCTCTGGATAATCTCTTCGTTCAGAAACCCGCTGTCCGTGGTGAGCGCGTTGCTGCCCACCTTGAGGACTATCTTGCGGCTCCGGTTAATAACATCTGTCGCTCGTCCCATCTGCCTCTTCTCTCTCCCTATACCTTCAGCACAACCTCTGCAGCCCCGCGCGCGGCTCTCCGCGTGATGGGCTTTATATATGTGTCAATGAATTCCGTGACCTGGCTCGCGCTTCGGCCGGTGTACAGCGCCGGGTCGAGCAGGCTCTGGATGTCCGGTTCGGTGAGCGGAAAAGCCTCGTCCGCGGCAATCCGATCCAGCAGGTCGTTGGCCTTGCCCTTCTCCTTCACCTGCCGCGCCGCCTCCATGGAGTGCACGCGAATGCGCTCGTGCAGAATCTGCCGGTCGCCGCCCTTCTTGACCGCCTCCATGAGTATGTTCTCCGTGGCCATGAACGGCAGCTCCGCCATGACGTGCGCACGGATGACCTTGTCGTAGACCACGAGGCCGGTGGAGATGTTCCGCAGGATGTCCACCACCGCGTCCGCCGCCATGAACGCCTCCGGCAGCACAATCCGGCGGCAGGCCGAGTCGTCGAGCGTGCGCTCAAACCACTGGGTGGATGCCGTCATGGCCGGCACGGACTCTATGCCGAGGATGTAGCGGGAAAGCGATGCCACGCGCTCCGAACGCATGGGGTTTCTCTTGTAGGCCATGGCCGACGAGCCGATCTGGTCCTTCTCGAAAGGCTCCTCTATTTCCTTGAGGCTCTGGAGCATGCGAATGTCGTTCGTCATCTTGGACGCGCTCTGCGCTATGCCCGCGAGGATGCTGAGCACCTTGCTGTCTATCTTGCGCGTATAGGTCTGCCCGGAAACCGGGATGACCTTCTTAAAGCCCATCTTCTTCGTGACCAATGCCTCGAGCTTTTTCACCTTCTTCTCGTCGCCGTCAAACAGCTCCAGGAAGCTGGCCTGCGTGCCGGTGGTGCCCTTCACGCCCAGCAGCGGCAGCTCGTCCGCCAACGCCGAGGCGTCTCGGTAGTCCAAGTAGAAGTCCTGAATCCAGAGTGCGGCCCGCTTGCCCACCGTGGTAAGCTGCGCCGGCTGGAAGTGCGTAAACGCCAGCGTGGGCAGGTCCTTGTATTTGAGAGCAAATTTTGAGAGCTGCGCGAGCAGGAGCGCCAACTTCTTCTTGAGCAGAAGCAGCGCGTCGCGCATGACGATTATATCCGTGTTGTCCCCCACGAAGGCGCTGGTCGCTCCGAGGTGGATGATAGGCGCGGCGCTCTTGGCCTGCTGCCCGTAGGCGTAGACATGCGCCATGACATCGTGGCGCACCTTGGCCTCCCGCGCTTCCGCCACGCGGTAGTTTATGTTGCTCTTAAACTCCTTCATCTCCGCAATCTGCGCGTCGGTTATGGGCAGCCCCAGTTCCTTCTCCGCCTCGGCCAGCGCGATCCAAAGCCGGCGCCACGTGGAAAACTTCACGTGCGGCGAAAAAAGATGTGACATCTCCGTGCTCGTATAGCGCGCGGTGAGCGGATTTGTAAAGCTGTTATTCTTCGAATCAAACTGTGTCATAGCCACTCCTGTAACTCCCAATGAAAAAACCGCATACGTAGTAATATTTTACACTACTTCGCGGCTATAATCCACGGGTCAATCGCGGCACCTAAAGGGGTCCGGAGCGGTTTCTTCTCCAACTGTCGCAAATTTTGCAACAGTCGCAAAATCTCCAGTATGTCTTAGGGCTTATTCGTCGAAAAGATCGGCGTGTGTTCCTGTGCCTGCGGCTAAAATGCGGAGCACGGCTTCAAGCTTTTTCATATCTTTGCCGCGTTTTTGCATTCTTTTTACGTCGCGTTTCATTCTGGAGGTGAATTCGATTGTAAGCACTTAATCCTCCAGCATAGCTGTCATTGCTTCATCAACAGTATTATAGGGACCATGCAAATTGCGTCGCAGGCGTACATCTTCCATCGCCTTTCTGAGCTCAGCATTAGGCTTTCTATATCCATCATCAATCGGAGCAACTGGGCTGAATGGTATTCCATTGTAATTGATGACGCCCTTAATAAACATGCTGAGAGCATTGGAAGGACTAATGCCAATGCTTGCGCACACCAAATCGAATTGCCTTTTTGTTACTTCGTCAATGCGTGTAGACACTTGAACAGACATCTAATCGCCTCCTTTTGCTATCAATTGTTATCAATAATCATCATTTGTTATTATTGTACGTCAATTTCTTTCAACTGTCAACGAAATTACACAGCCAATTTATCGAAGTAGCTTCGTTTTTCCGTAAACGCAGTACGTTCTAAAATGGAACCAACTGATTCTTCCTTCATCTCTCCGGATTTATAGATTAAGTCCGTATCCGATAGGCATCCGGTTGCTCTGCGTTACCTTCCAGCAGATTCCACACTTCCTCCCGCAGGGCATCGGGGTATACGTGGGGGAGGGCGGCTACCTGGGCGCGGGTTAGCCAGGCGAGGTCGCGCAGGACCTGGGCGGGGCCCAGTTCGGGGTCGGTGCCCAGGGTCGCGGCGCCGCCGGAGGGCTCGGCGAGGAAGTAGTTTACAAAGCGTTGGCCGCGGGCGGGGCTTACCTCTTCTATGTGCCAGAGGAGGCGGCCCACGCGAATGCGGAGGCCCGTCTCTTCGAGGACCTCACGCGCCGCTGCCTGCTGTGAGTTTTCGCCTGCTTCTATGGCGCCGCCGGGCGCCATCCAGATGTCGCGGTCTTCGTGGCACTGCTTGACGAGGAGGATGCGCCCTTCCCCGTCGGAGATTATAACGCGCACGCCGCCGGTCCACATGTTACAGCTCCTGAAAGTGGAAGGTGCTGCGCCCCTCGGCGTAGTCCTCCACGATCTGCCCGCTGCCGTACAACCGGTACTTGTAGGTCTGCAGGCCCTCGAGCCCCACCGGCCCGCGCGCGTGCAGCTTGCCCGTGCTTATCCCCACCTCGGCGCCGAGCCCGTAGCGGAACCCGTCCGCAAAACGGGTGGAGCAGTTCTGATAGACGCCGGCCGAGTCCACGCGCTGCATGAACTTTTCCGCCGCCGCCTTATCCTCGGTAATTATGCTGTCTGTGTGATGCGAGCCGTACCGGTTGATATGGTCTATGGCTTCGTCCAGGTCCTTTACGACCTTTATGTTGACAATGAAGTCCAGGTACTCTGTGCGGAAAGCCGACTCGTCCGCCGGGCGTACGCCGGCGAGGATGTTCATGGTAAGCGGACAGCCGCGAATGAGCACGCCCTTCGCGGAGAGCTCCTCTTCGAGCGGGCGCAGCAGCTTTTCGGAAACCGCCTCGTGCACGAGCACCGTCTCCACCGCGTTGCAGGCGGCCGCGTACTGCGTCTTGCTGTCGCGGATTATGGGCACGGCCTTCTCTATGTCCGCCGCCGCGTCCACGTAGACGTGGCAGATGCCGTCTGAATGCCCCATGACGGGTATGTCCGAATGGTCCATGATGTAGCGCACGAACTCGTTTGAGCCGCGCGGGATAATCAGGTCTATGGACTCGTGGCAGGTGAGCAGCGCGCTGATCTCGTCGCGCGTCTCAAGCAGCGACAGGAAGCCCGCCGGGAGCCCGGATGCCAGCCCTGCCGCGTAAATCACGTCGTACAGCGCCTTGTTGGTCTTCTTCGCCTCGCTGCCGCCCTTAAGCACGGCGCAGTTGCCGCTCTTCAGGCACAGCGACGCAATCTGCACGAGCGCGTCCGGCCGCGACTCGAAGATAACGCCTATTACGCCTATGGGGCAGGTGACCTGCTCGAGCACCAGTCCCTTGTCAAGCTGCCGCCTTGACAGCCGGCGCCCTATGGGATCCGGCAGGCGGATGAGATCCTCTATCCCGGCTATGACGTCCGCCAGTTTCCCCGCGTCGAACTTGAGCCGCTTGACTATGGGCCCGGGGAGGTTCTGGTCCACCGCATCCTTAAGGTCCGCCTCGTTCGCCGCAATAATCGCTGCGCTGTTTTCCGCGAGCGCCGCGGCTATGGCCTTAAGCGCGCCGTCCCGCGTCCCCGCGTCAAGCGCCGCCAGAAGAAAGCTGTCCGCCTTGGCGGCAGCCGCAATTTCTTTCACTGTCCCTGTATCCGGCATGGTCCTGCCCTCCGTTACCGCTCGGCGTTCACCAGCGCCACCGCCGCCTCTATGGCGCCGGCAGCCGTAAGCTCCTGCATGTCTCCGCCGCGGCGCAGCTTGTACTCTACGATTCCGTCGCCCGCCTTCTTGCCCACCGTGATGCGTACGGGGATGCCAAATATGTCCGCGTCGTTAAACTTGACGCCGGGGCGCTCGTCGCGCTCGTCCCATACCGTCTCCACGCCGGCTTTCCAAAGCGCGGTGTAGATTTCCTCCGCCAGCGCACTCTGCGCCGCGTCGTCCGGCTTCATCTGCGTGATAATCACGTGGTACGGCGCCACGGACACGGGCCAGATAATGCCCTTCTCGTCGTGGTTCTGCTCCACGACCGCGGCCATGGTGCGCGTAACGCCTATGCCGTAGCAGCCCATCTCTATGAGGTGCTCCTCCTGGTTCTCGTCGCGGTAGCGCGCGCCCAGCGAGGCGCTGTACTTGGTGCCGAGCGAGAAAATCTGCCCCACCTCTATGCCACGCGCCGCGGAAAGCGGCTTGCCGCACACCGGGCAAGGGTCTCCCGCGTGCACGAGCTTGAGGTCCGTAACTATGTCCGCCGTCCAGTCGCGCCCGTAGTTTATGTTCTTCACGTGCGCGTCCGGCTTGCACGCGCCGGCTGTCAGGTTCTTAAGCCCCGGAACCTCGCTGTCCGCAAGGATCTTGCAGTCGTGCAGACCCACTGGTCCGGTAAAGCCGCCCACGCAGCCCGTGGCCAAGCTCATCTTCTCCTCGTCCGCAAACTCAATCAGGTGCTCGGCCACGCCCAACGCGTTCATGAGCTTGACCATGTTCAGCTCGCGGTCGCCGCGGATGAACACCGCCGCGTACTCCTTGTGGTGGTAGATGCCGTTTTCATCCGGCACGTCGTGGTAGATGTCGAAAAGCAGCGCCTTGAGCGTCTTCTCCTGCGGCAGCCCCAGGTACTCCGCCACCGCCTCTATGCTCTTGGTGCCGGGCGTGGCGACCTCTTCGGGCGCCAGCATCTCTTCGGCCTCCGGCGCGGCGTCCACACCGGCTGCCAGCTCCGTGGTGGCGGCCATGTCGCAGGCCTCGCAAAAGACAATGTCGCTCTCGCCCACCTCGCTCATGGCCATGAACTCCTCGCTGCCGCTGCCGCCTATGGCGCCGTTGTCCGCGGCTACAGGCCGGAACTTAAGCCCGCAGCGCGTAAAGATGTTCGTGTATGCCTGACGCATCTTCGCGTAGCTTTCCTTAAAGCCCGCCTCGTCGCGGTCGAAGCTGTACGCGTCCTTCATGATAAACTCGCGGCTGCGCATGAGCCCGTAGCGCGGGCGCGCCTCGTCGCGGTATTTGAGCTGAATCTGATAGATGTTTATGGGAAGCTGCCGCCAGGAGTCTATCTCGCTGCGAACTATATCCGTTATGACTTCCTCCGCCGTGGGGCCCAGCGCAAACTCGCGCCCGTGGCGGTCCTTGAGGCGCCACAGCTCCGGGCCGTACACCGCCCAGCGCCCGGACTCGTGCCAGAGCTCCGCGGGCTGAATGGGGGACGTGCTCACTTCCTGGCCGCCGGCCGCGTCCATCTCCTGCCGGATGATCTCCTCGATCTTCCGCACGGTGCGCCAGCCCAGCAGCATAAACGAATAAACGCCGGAAACAGTCTTGCGCATCATGCCGGCGCGCAAAAGCCAGATGTGCGAAGGGACCTCCGCCTCTCCGGGAACTTCTCTTAATGTATGTACGTGTACCTTGGATAGCTTCATTTCTATTTCTCTCCTCTTTATGTGCAGAAGCGTCTATGCACGCTTCAATAAGACTACGGCTTGGGCGCCTATGCCCTCTTCGCGGCCGGTGAATCCGAGACCTTCCGTAGTGGTGGCCTTCACGCCCACGTCGCCCGGCGTTATCCCGAGCGCCCGCGCGAGGCTCTCCTGCACGGCCGGTACGAACCCGGCCATCCTCGGTCGCTCGGCCAGAATGGTCAAGTCCGCGTTCCCCACGCGCCAGCCGCGCGCCTCTATCATTTGCTTAACCTCTGCGAGGAGTTTCATGCTGCTGATTCCTTCATACTGCGGATCCGTGTCCGGAAAATGCTGTCCTATGTCGCCCAGCGCGAGTGCGCCGAGCATGGCGTCCATGAGCGCGTGCGTGAGCACGTCGGCGTCGGAGTGTCCCAGCAGGCCCTTGTCAAACGGTATTTCCACGCCGCCCAGGATGAGCGGGCGCCCTTCCGTAAGCCGGTGCACGTCGAAGCCGGTGCCGGCCCGCGTCTCTATGCCGCCCAGATCCCCGGGCACGGTAATCTTGCGGTTTTCCGTCTCGCCCGGCACCAAATAGACAGGCCATCCTGCCCGCCTCACCAGCGCGGCATCGTCGGTACCTGTAAACTCCGACTCCGCGGCCAGCTCATGAGCCCACAGAATTATATCATAGTAGAACCCTTGCGGCGTCTGGGCGCAGAAGAGGCGCTCGCGCTTAGGGATATCCCCTATTTCCAGCGCGCCCTCCGCAAGCTCTTCCGCCGTGGGCCGGCGCTGCTCCGTCATATACACGGTGTCGGTTACGGGCACCACGGGCACGGCCGCGCCTGCCTGCGCGGTGCGCTCGAGCACCCTGTCAAGGATTTCACTTGACACGAAGGGACGCGCGGCGTCGTGGATGAGGACTATGCCCTCGCCGGCCCCGTCCGCTTCCATGGCCTTGAGGCCGGCGTAGACCGAACCCTGCCTCGTGGAGGCTCCGCGCGGCTGTCCGGCCAGCTTGGCGACTCCGCCGAGCAGCGCGGCGCCTTGCGCCGCATGGCCTTCCGGCAAAATAACATAGATGGCGTCCACGGCCTCGTGCGCCGAAAAAGCCTCTGCCGCCACAAGCAGCATGGGCTTTCCTTCTACTTCCATGAATTGTTTGGGTATCTCCCCGCCTATCCGGCTGCCGCTTCCCGCTGCTGCCAGCAGGACGGTCACGCGCTTTCCGTTATACATGATGTCCGCTCCCGGTCTATTTCGGCTTGGCGAAAATCATGCGGCCGGCGGCGGTCTGCAGCACGCTGGACACTATGACGGTAATGGTCTGGCCTATGTGCTTGCGGCCCTCCTCCACCACGATCATGGTGCCGTCGTCGAGGTACGCGAGCGCCTGGCCGTGCTCCTTGCCCTCCTTGACGAGGAAGAGTTGCATCTCCTCGCCGGGCAGCACCACGGCACGCAGCATGTTCGCGAGCTCGTTTATGTTCAAGACCTCCACGCCCTTGATCTGCGCCACTTTATTCAGGTTAAAGTCGTTCGTGACGACCTTGCCGTTCATGATTTGCGCGAGCTTGAGCAGCTTGACGTCCACCTCGGGTATGTCCGCAAGGGTCTTCTCGCCGAGGGTGTTGTAAATCTCTATTCCGTAATCGGTCTGGATGCGTTTGAGGATGTCGAGGCCGCGCCGGCCGCGGTTCCGCTTCAGGCTGTCGGAGGAATCCGCTATGTGCTGCAGCTCGATTAAAACAAACTCAGGAATGACAATCCGGCCTTCGAGAAAGCCGGTGCGCATGATGTCCGCGATACGCCCGTCGATTATGACGCTGGTGTCGAGGATCTTGGGCGAAGAGTCCATGCTCTTCGGTTTTTTCTGCTTCTCCCCGCCCTTCCTGGCGGCCGTCACAATGGAATTTATGATGTCCTGTCCCCTACGGGAGAGCACCACCACGCCTATCCACCCGAACACTATGTAGACGAGCAGCGAAAGCCCCACGTTCAGGTACATGTTTTCTATGCCCACGAACGCCTGGCTCACGAGGAAGGCTATGAGCAGGCCCACCACGAGACCGGCCGTGCCGGTAATCAGTTCCGATCCGGAGATGTGTTTGATTTCTTTTTCTACGTTTTTCGCGAGCTTGCTGCTGGTCCGCCTAAGGCGCGGGGTGAGCATAAAGAACACGAAGGCGAAGAACAGAGCCAGCGCCACGGCGGCAATGTCAAGCTGCAGGCGCGTAATGCCCTGCTCCTCGATCCACTTGGTCTGGTTGCCTATGTAACGCAACAAGCGGAAGACGCCGTACCCGAGAGCAGCGCCCAGAGCCGTGATTCCGATTCGTATTAGCCTTTTAAGCATTTAGTTTCGTCTAAGCTCCCTCGCAAAAAACCCACTCGTCGATCTTGCGCAAGACCGTATCCGCATCATTGCCGCTCACGAGAATCAGTTCGGAGAGGAGTATCTGCTTCGCGTTGGAAAGCAGCTTTTTTTCGCCTGTTGACAGCTTCTTGACCCGGTCTACACGCATGAGGTTTCTGACCACCTCGCACACCTGCGTCAATTCGCCCGTCTTGAGTTTCTCCATGTTGTCCCGATAGCGTCGGTTCCAATTGTCAGACATCTCTGTCGAAGCACGTTTCAAAGCATCTTCGATATCCAGAAGATCGGTTTCGTCGATCACTTCCCTTATGCCTACATTATCCGTCGAATCACACGGGATCATGATTTTCATCTCCCCGTAGGGTACGCGCATAACATAATACCTGCGCGTTTCGCCCAATATCACTTTTTCTTCAATTCCCTCGATGACGCCCGCGCCATGCATAGGGTACGCGATTTTATCTCCTATCGAAAACACCGGTTCCTCCTTGTTTACTATGGAAATTATACGCTTTTCGGGCGAAAAGGTCAAGGATTCGCGGTGCCCTCCCCCTGCATGCGGGCCACCGAACTACTTGAAATTTCACGCATTTATGATACCATTCTACGAAGGAGCACTGCACACCAGGAGCGAACCGCGGAAAGGAAAAATCAGTGGCCAGTATCCTTATCGTCGACGACGAACAGAAGATTCGCGAGGTTATACGCGAATATGCCGAATTCAACGGTTTCGAGGTGAGTGAAGCCGAGGATGGCATGGAGGCGGTCACCATGTGCCGCGACCAGGATTACGATATTATTATTATGGACGTCATGATGCCCAGATTGGACGGCTTCTCGGCCGTCAAGGAAATCCGCAAAGAGAAGGAAATACCGGTAATTATGCTCTCCGCGCGCAGCGAGGAATACGACAAGCTCTTCGGCTTCGAGCTGGGCATAGACGACTACATGGTCAAGCCCTTCAGCCCCAAGGAGCTCATGGCCCGCGTAAACGTGGTGCTTACGCGGCGGGCGCCGGCGGAAAAGGAAACCGAGACGATGGAGTTCGACGGGCTTACCATAAACATCCCCGCGCGGGAAGTGCTCGTGGACGGAAAAGCGATAGAGCTCACGCCCAAAGAATACGAATTGCTATTCTATTTAGTAGAAAACAAGAACATTGCCCTCTCCCGGGACAAGCTGCTGCAGGATATCTGGGGCTACGACTATTTCGGGGACGACAGGACCATAGACACGCACATAAAGAATCTGCGCAACAACCTGGGAAACTACCGGGACAAGATAATCACCTTGCGCGGGATAGGATATAAATTTGAAGCGTAAATTCCGAAAACCGGATACGAAGAGCCTGCGCTTTAAGCTCTGGGTCTATTTTCTGTTGTTCACGGTGCTCATCATGGGCGTGCTGTGGATGGTGCAGGTTTTCTTTTTGAACAGCTTCTACGAGGACATGAAGATTCGCGAGACGACCAAGACGGTGGCCGACATAGAGGCGCTGTACCGCAGCAACGACACGGCGACCATTCGCGCGCAGCTGACGGAAATCTACGAGGCCGGCGACATGTACATGGAGATTCAGACCGTGAGCGGCACGCCGGTGTACATTCCGAACATAAGCTTCGGCGAGGAGGCGCTCATCCCCGTGAGCGTCTACCAGGAGGAGATCAAGGACCTGAAGACGGCGCTGGAGGAGAGCGGCGAGCGGAGTTTCAGCCGGCGCGTTTCGGATAACTCGCTTTCGCTCACCACGCTGGAGTACGCCACGTACATAGAGCTGGAGGGCCAGGAGCAGCGCATCCTGTACATCTTCTCGCCGCTTTACCCGGTGGGCTCCACCATAGACATTCTCGTCAGCCAGCTGATTTACGTGACCATAATCTCCATCCTCATGGCGTGCATCATCTCGCTGTACCTGGCGCGGCGCATCACGCAGCCGCTGATCAGCATCACGCAGAGCGCGGCGCGGCTGGGCGAGGGCGAGTACGGGATTATCTTCGATGGCGCGCACTACTCGGAGATTATCCGCCTCGCGGACACGCTCACCTACACGTCGCTGGAGCTGGCCAAGACGGACAACATGCAGAAGGACGTCATAGCGAACGTGAGCCACGACCTGCGCACGCCGCTGACCATGATTACCTCCTACGCGGAGATGATTCGCGACCTTTCCGGCGAGAACCCCGAGAAGCGCAACGCCCACCTGCAGGTCATCATGGACGAGGCCGACCGCCTCAACACCCTCGTGACCGACTTCCTCGACATCTCTCACATGCAGTCGGGGCGTAAAGAGATTTCCTTGACAGAGTTCTCCATGAAGGAGATTATCGAGAGCCTGCTGCAGTCCTACACCGGCTACGTGGAGCAGGAGGGCTACAAGCTCGTCTTCATCAGCCGCGGCCAGGGCGTGATTCGCGCCGACCAGGAGCGCATAAAGCAGGTCATCTCCAACCTCGTGAGCAACGCCTTCAAGTACAGCGGCAGCGACAAGCACATAGAGGTCAAGATGTTCGACGAGGGCGACTACGTGCGCTGCGAGGTCTCCGACCACGGCATAGGCATACCCAAGAAGGACCTGCGCCACATCTGGGAGCGCTACTACAAGGCGAGCACCAACTACCACCGCTCGGACTCCACCGGTCTGGGCCTGTCCATTGTCAAGGAGATTCTGCTCCTGCACGGCGCGAACTTTGGCGTGGAGAGCGCCCTGAAGAAGGGCAGCACGTTCTGGTTCGAGATTCGCAAGAACCCGCTGGTGAAAGGCGCCGCCGCCGCGGAGGACACGGAGGAAACCGATGGCTAAGAAACCCACCACCGTCTTCGTCTGCAACGAATGCGGCTACGAGTCGCCCAAGTGGATGGGCCAGTGCATCTGTGGCGCCTGGAACAGCTTTACCGAGGAGAAAGTCCTCACCGCTTCTCCTGCCGGCAATGGAAGGGGGTCCCTTGCCGAAGCGTCTGCCGCAGGCCTCGCCGCCGGGCGGAAGGCTTCCGGGGGGCGTGCGAAGAGTGTGGCGCGTCCGCTTTCCGAAGTGAGTGCCATCCGCGAGAACCGGGTGGACACCGGCATAGGGGAACTCAACCGCGTCCTGGGCGGCGGGATAGTCCCGGGCTCGCTCATGCTCATAGCGGGGGAGCCGGGAATCGGCAAGTCCACGCTGATCCTGCAGGCGGCGCTGTCGCTGGCGGGCGGCGGGCAGACGGTGCTGTACGTCTCCGGCGAGGAATCCGAGGAGCAGATTCGCATGCGGGCCGACCGGCTGGCGGGCGGCGCGTTTTCCGACAAGCTGTACATATTATCCGAGACCAATATCGAAGCGCTCGCGGACGCGCTTACGGCCGCCCGCCCTTCGCTTCTTATCGTAGACTCCGTGCAGACCATGTATACGGACACGCTGGATTCCGTGGCGGGTACGGTCTCGCAGGTGCGGGCGTGCACCGGCGAGCTCATGCGTCTCGCCAAGACCTCGGATATCCCGGTGTTCATCGTGGCGCACGTGACCAAGGCCGGAGAGCTCGCCGGCCCCAAGATTATAGAGCACCTCGTGGACTGCGTGCTGCAGTTTACCGGCGACCGCAACCAGGACCTGCGCATCCTGCGAGCGAACAAAAACCGGTTCGGCACCACGAGCGAGATAGGCGCTTTCGAAATGCGCGAGGAGGGACTGGTGGAAATCACGGACCTTTCCGGCTCGCTCTTAGAGAGCGTGGACGGGCCTACCGAGGGCGCGGTGGCCACGGCGGTCTACGAGGGGACGCGTCCCCTGCTTCTGGAGATTCAGGCGCTTACGGCGCCTTCCGGCGTGGGCTTCGCGCGGCGCACCCCGCTGGGCATAGAGCTCGCGCGGCTGAACATGATTATCGCCGTCCTTGAGCGGCACACGCGCACCCCGCTCGCGGACCGCGACATTTACGTAAACGTAGTGGGCGGCATCCGCCCGGACGGCACGTCCTGCGACCTCGCGGTGGCGCTCGCCATCTACTCATCCGTCAAGAGCGTAGCCGTGCCGCCGGACGTTCTGGCCATAGGCGAGATAGGCCTCACCGGCGAGCTGCGCCAGGTAAAGGGCGCGGAAAAGATGGTCCGCGAAGCCGCCAAGCTCGGCTTCCGCCGCATTATCCTCCCCCGCAAAAGCGCCGAAAAACTCCCCGAAATCCCAGGCATAAAAATAACCCCGGCCTCCAAGCTAACCGAAGCCATCCGGGCCCTGTAACCCCCCGCCGCTTGGACGCCGGCGCGGGCTTGCGGTATAATGGTGCGGGTAGGGGGTTCGAGTCCTCCATAGACGGTTGTTTGTCTCCCGGGCCGGAAGATTACATCGGCGGAGACGTCTATTATCACGAAGGAGGTTTTCTGATGAAAGCACGCACAAGGTATTTGTTTTTGATTCTGGCGCTTCTGCTGGCGCTCACTTTTTCGCTCGCGGGTTGCGGCGATGACGAGCTGCCGGAGAGTGGTGCCAAGGCAGGCACGGCGTACTTGACGATTAACGCGTCTGCGTACTTCGCGTCCGAGCAGTCCACGCTCACCTGGGAAGAGGTAGGCGGGCAGGCGGACGGCATCCTGTATCAGGGCGAGATTTCGCTGGACGGCACTACGAGCGTCATGGACGCGCTTCTCGCTTCCGGGATTTCGTTTGTGGACGCGGGCGGCTACGTTTCCGAAATCAGCGGGATAGGCGCGGGCGCGACCGGCGGCATGAGCGGCTGGCTGTACACCATAAACGGCGAGGTGCCCACCGTGAGCGCAGCCGAGACCATCCTCGCGGAAGGCGACGAGTTGCTCTTCGTCTACTCAAACGACGGCGGCGCGGACGCAGGGATTTCGTTCGAAAGCGCGGAGTAGACAGCGGCGCGTAAAGATGTAAAAAAAGGCGGCCCGTGCGGGTCGCCTTTTTGATTGGACTTTCTGGATTGCCGGAACAAGCCCGGCAATGACGGTTGGCTACACGTACGCGGTGCGCTGCCCTTTTCTACTCTTCCTGCGCGGCCTTATGGTCGGCTATGATCTTCTGCGCAAGCTGCGCCGGCACTTCCTCGTAGCGCTCGAACGTCATGACGAAACTGCCGTGGGCGCGCGTCATGCTGCGCAGGTCCTTGGCGTACTTGAACATTTCCGCCTGCGGGGCCTCCGCCATGAGCTTCTGCCCGCCGCCCGACTGCGGCTCCATGCCCAGAATCTTGCCGCGGCGCTTGTTCATGTCGCCCATTACGTCGCCGGTGTACTCGTCCGGCACGAAGATTTCCACGTGCATGACCGGCTCGAGCAGGATGGGCTTGGCCTCTTCCATGCCCTTCTTAAACGCGAGCGATGCCGCGATCTTAAACGCCATTTCGTTCGAGTCCACATCGTGGTACGAACCGTCGTGGAGCACCGCCTTGATGCCCGTGACGCGCGAGCCGGACAGCGGTCCCTTGACCATGCTCTCGCGCAGCCCCTTCTCGACCGCCGGCACGTAGTTCTTAGGCACGCTGCCGCCGAACAGTTCCTCGCTGAACTCGAAGTCCTCCTGCGAGGGCGAGAAGCGAATCCACACATCGCCGTACTGCCCCGCGCCGCCGGACTGCTTCTTGTGTTTGCCCTGCACGTCCGCCGTGCCCTTGATGGTCTCCCGGTACGGAACCTTGGGATCCACCAGCTTGACATCTACGCCAAACCGGTCCTTGAGGCGGCTGACAATCACGCTGATCTGCGTGTCGCCCTGCCCGCCCAGAAGCGTCTGGCTGGTCTCCGCGTTGCGCTCCACGGCGAACGACGGATCTTCTTCCTTGAGCCGGTTCAGGCCGGTGCCCATCTTGTCTTCCTCGCCCTTGGCCGTGGCTTCTATGGCCATGTACAGCGACGGCGGCGGCAGCTCGAGCGCCGGGAACTTTACTATGTTCGCCTTCTCGCAGAGCGTGTCGCCCGTGTGTGCGGAGTTCAGCTTGGCAGCCGCGAAAATGTCGCCCGCCGCCACTTCCGACGCCGGCTCCTGATTCTTGCCGCGCACGAAGAACAGCGACCCCATCTTCTCGGGCTTCTCGGTGTTCGCGTCGTACAGCTCCATACCCTGCGTCACCTTGCCGCTCACCAGCTTCAGGTACGTCACCTTGCCGCTGCGCGTCTCCTGGTTCTTGAACACGAACGCGCGCACCGGACCGGCCGGGTCGCAGGCCACTTCCACAGCCTCGCCCGCCTCGTTTTCCGCGGCGTAAGCCGGGTGCGCATCCGGCGCCGGCACGTAGGTCAGGATGGTATCCAGAAACTCCGTCACGCCGCTCCCGCCCGTAGCGCTCGACGTAATAACCGGGGCTATGTCGCCCGCGGCAATACCCGCGGAAAGCCCGCGCGCAAACTCTTCATCTGTAAACGCCTCGCCGCTGAAGAACTTCTCAAGCAGCTCCTCGTCCGACTCGGCCACCGTCTCGGTGAGCGCATCGCGGTCGTCCAGCGGCGCCACCGAAGTGCCGAACTTCGCCTGCAGGTCACCCACGATCTTGGCCACATCCACGTTTTCCTTATCCGTCTTATTCAGCAGGAAGAACCGCGGAATGCCCGTCTTCTTACACACAGCCCACGCCTTCTCCGTTCCGACCTGCACGCCCGCCGAAGCGTCCACGACGATAACCGCCGCCTCCGCCGCCCGCAGCGCCGCATGCACCTCGCCGACGAAATCGAAAAACCCCGGCGTATCCAGAAAATTAATCTTGTTCTTCTTATATTCCACGGGAATTATGGACGAGGATATGGAATACCCTTTCTCAATCTCCGTCTTGTCAAAGTCGGAAACCGTGTTCCCGTCCTCCACCTTACCCATGCGGCTCACCGCGCCGGTCGCTGCCAGCGCCGCCTCCACGAGCGTAGTCTTGCCCGCGCCGCCGTGTCCCAGAAGCGCCACATTTCGAATCTGCTGCGTAGAATAACCCTTCATTTCAAACCTGCCTTTACAATTAAGATTTAATAAGCGAGCAAACTTATTCTAACGTATAATCGCCCTGCTCACAAGCGACCCTTATCTATGCCAATGCCGCGGCCAAAGCCGCGGCTGCCCCGCAAGGCCGTCACGCCTCGGGCTTCATGGTCGGGAATAGGATTACGTCCCTTATGGACGGCACGTCCGCTATGAGCATAACCACGCGGTCTATGCCCACGCCCAGGCCGCCCGTCGGAGGAAGCCCCACCTCGAGCGCGTTGACAAAGTCCTCGTCCATGGGGTGCGCCTCGTCGTCCCCGGCCTCGAGCTGCGCCTGCTGATCCTTGAAGCGCTGCAGCTGGTCTATGGGGTCGTTCAGCTCCGAGAAGCCGTTGGCTATCTCCCAGGTGTTTATGTACGCCTCGAACCGGCGCGTGATGCGCGGGTCCGCCGGGTCGCGCTTGGCGAGCGGGCTGATCTCCACGGGGTGGCCGGTCAGGAACACCGGCCCCTCCAGATAGTCCTCGCAGAACTTCTCGAACAGCTCACTGATGACCGTGCCGCGCACCAACTTGTCCGCGTCCTCCAGTTCAAACTTCTTGGCCACAGCGATAGCCTCCGCGTCCGTTTCTATTGTCGCAAAGTCCACACCCAGCCACTTGTTTACGGCCTCGGTCATGGAGATGCGGTCCCACGGCGGCGTGAGGTCGAACTGCTTGCCCTGATAGGTAATGACCATGCTGCCCGTGGCCGCCAGCGCCGCCTTGCTCACGATGTTTTCCGTGAGGCGCATGACGTCCTCCATCTGGCCGTACGCCTGGTACAGCTCCATGGAGGTAAACTCCGGGTTGTGGTTGCGGTCCATGCCCTCGTTGCGGAACATCTTGCCCATCTCGTAGATGCGCTCGAAGCCGCCCACGGTCAGGCGCTTTAAGAACAGCTCGTTAGAGATGCGCAGGCGCATGTCCAGATCGAGCGTGTTGTGATGCGTCACAAACGGGCGCGCGTTCGCCCCGCCGGCGATAATCGTCAGGATGGGCGTGTCGACTTCCAGGAAGCCCTCGTCCTCCTCCAGATACCGCTTGATTTCCTTGATGACCTTGTTGCGCGTGAGGAAGGCCTCGCGCACCTCGGGATTCATAATCAGGTCCACGTAGCGCTGCCGGTAACGCAGCTCGGGATCCTTGAGGCCCTGGCGCTTGTTGGGCAGAATCTGCAGGCTCTTGGTGAGCAATACGATGCGGCTGACCTTGACCGAAATCTCCCCGTGGCGCGTCTTGAACACGCTGCCCTCAACGCCCACTATGTCGCCTATGTCGTAGGTGAGGAAAACCTCGTATTCCTCGGGCGTTATGGCATCCTGCCGCACGTAGAGCTGAATGCGCCCGCGGCCGTCCTGAATGTCCACGAACGACGCCTTGCCCATATGGCGGAAAGCCATGATGCGCCCGGCTATGGAGACTTCCTTCTCCTCCCAGTCCTCGTATGCGTCCTTGATTTCCCCGCTCTTCGCCGTGACGTCCCACGTTTCGTTTACGAACGGGTCGCGCCCGGCTTCCTTGAGTTTCTTGAGTTTCTCACGCCGTATGAGCCGCAGCTCGTTCAGCTTCTCGTCGGACAGTTCCTCTTCCGCCGCGTCCGCCGCCGGCTCTCTTCCTTTTTCTTCTGCCATGAATGTTTCCTTACGCCTTACCTATGCTCACAATCTCGTACTTGACTACGCCGTCGGGCACCTGCACGGAGACCTTCTCCTTGGCCTTGTGGCCGAGCAGCGCCTGCCCTACGAGGCTCTCGTTGGAGATGCGCCCCTCGAACGGGTCCGCCTCCGCCGAGCCCACGATCACGTAGATCTCTTCCTTCTTGGTCTTGAGGTTCCGCACCTTGACTTTTACGCCGAGGCTCACCACGGTCTGCCGCCCCTTCGCGTCTTCTATAATCTTGGCCTTCTCGAGGATGCTCTCGAGTTTGCTGATGCGGTCCTCGAGTTCCGCCTGTTCGTTCTTCGCGGAATCGTACTCGGAGTTCTCGGATATATCTCCGTAAGAGATGGCTTCCTTCAGCCGCTGCGCGATTTCCTGTCGCTTGTTCGTAACTAAGTCTTCCAGTTCCGCCTGTTTCGCTTCGTACCCTTCTTTGGTAAGCAGTATTTCTTCCGCCATATCTGTGACCTTTCCTCCGCTAAAACGCCGCCCCGAACGGGGCATTTACCGAACCATAATTATATAAGAAAACAATCGCTAACACAAGGGGACACCCGCCACCCGCCAGACCATGGCGAAAAAGTCCCTAAGTGCTCGACTCCCCCGCCTCTCAGGAGCGCCCATTGGCGAAAAACTCCCTAAGTGCTCGGATTCGGAGCCTTCCTGACCGTATAGCCCGAGCACTTAGAGCGTTTTTTGCCGCGGCGGCCTAAGTACGGCAGTAAAAAAACTCTGCCCGCAGGGGAATACAAGCGGGCGGGGAACGGGTATAATCCTGGTATGATAAGGAAGACAATGACATGGCTGCTGGCGCTTACGCTGTGCGTAGCTCTCTTCGCTACGGGCTGTGATTCGCTCGCCAAAAAGGGGCTTACGCCTACGACGACCCCGACCGATACGCCGGAGCCCGCCGGGGAGGAAGGCGACACCATTGGCATAAGTCAGGACGTATATCCGAACACGCCGGCAGGCTATCTGGCTAACCAGGTGGCCGCTTTCGACCGAGCCGTGTACGTCTACAAGGACGGCGCCGACATGGCGAACCATTTCCCGCGGCAGGTGTGGATGGGCAGCGACCCGAACAGCGAGATTCCCGCCATGAACGTGTTCGCGCCGGGCATGGATAATTCCACGTCCATTCAGGCGACGCTCGACTTCAGCAAGCACAGTTGGGGCGGCTACTATTTCGAGCCGCCTACGTGGGAGGACATGGGGATTACCACCGCCCTTTCCGGCGCGCAGAAGGAGGAGGGCGACGACCCGAATCCGCCCACGGAGGATCTTTCCGGCGCCGTGCGGCTCACGTTCTGGGTGCGCGGCGAGAATGGCGGCGAGCAGGTCGAGTTTTTCCTCGGCAGCCTGGGGTGGGACGGTTGGAAGCCCGCCGCGTTCGCCGACTCCACGCAGAAGATTTCTATAGGCACGGCGGTGCTTACGACCGAGTGGACGCGCTACGAGATTCCGCTGGACGACGTGAACCTGAGCCGCATGAGCGGGGGGTTCGCGTGGGTGGCCAACGACAAGAGCAACAAGGGCGCGGACGGCATAACCTTCTACATAGACAACATCCGCTACGAGTACGCGGACGACCTGGAGGCGCCGCTGCTGCTTACGAGCTACGCGCCGGCCATGGAAGGGACGGACAGTGCAGCGATTTACGATAATGCTATTACGGCAATTGCGCTCATGCGGGCGGGGTATACCGAGCGGGCCGAGCAGATAGCAGACGCCTTGGTGACGCTGTGCTCGGACGGGCAGTGGCTCTCTACCACCGGAAACCTTGCGTGGGCCATGCTGGCCATGTGCGAACTGGCGGAAAACGCGGAAGGGCCGGCGCGGACGGCGTACATAGACACGGCGCAGAAGATTGCGGGCGTGATTCTGGAGTGCAAGAGCACGACCGGCACGGGCGGGTTTGAGGCCGGCTACGAGTATCTGGGCAGCGAGCAGACGCGCGCCTACTATAAGTCCACGGAGCACAACATAGACCTGGTGGCGGCCTTCACGCGGCTGGCGGCGCTGTGCGAGGGAGACGCGGAGGCGGCGGCGCTGTACACAGACGCGGCGGCGCACGCGCAGGCTTTTGTGCTCGCCATGCTGGACCCGAATCTGGGCTGCTTCTACACGGGCACCGCCGCGAACGGCACAACCATAAACCGCGACGTGGTGCCGCTCGATTGCCAGACGTGGGCCATCCTCGCGCTGGGCGACGCGCTCACGGGCGAGCAGAAGGCAGCGGCGCTGGGCTACGTGGAGCAGAAGATGCGCGTGCCGGAAACGGACGGCTACGACTTTAACACGGACCGCGACGGCGTGTGGTTCGAGGGCACGGCGCAGGCATCGCTGGCGTACGCGGCGGTGGGCGACACGGCGCGCGCGGAGGAGATTCTCGCCTACCTTACGGACAACGAAAACGAGAACGGCAGCATAACCGCGGCGGATCGCGACGGGGTTTCCACCGGCTTCTTTATCATAGGTACGGGGCTGCCGTGGATTTACGGCAAGCAGGTGCACATAGGCGCTACGGCGTGGCTGTCTCTGGCGGAGTCGGGGGAGAATCCGTTTGTTGCGTCACCCCGGTCGGAATCGTAGGAACCGGCTGCGGCGCGGGCGCGGGTTTAGAGGCAGGCGGCCCTACTTGGCGCCTCGGTCTCACAAACAGCTGCGGTGTGAGGATGGGCACGGCGAAGGCGAAGAAAAACTGCGAGAGCGCCGGCAGCACGACCGCGGGCACGAACGTGTCTAACCACGTGAGCATGCGAATTCCATTGAAGAGAAACAGCACTGAGAGAAACGGCATGGGGAGGTTCTTCCGGTAGTACCGGCCGATTAGGCGCAGGCCGTCGGTGAAAGACCCCGTGAGCGTGTTGACCTGCGAGGACGGGAAGGCCGCGTAGTCCTTGCCGCGCAGCGCGCGGATGCGGTCGTAGGCGTAGAGGAAGAACGCGCGGAGCACCGAGTAGTTGTGCGCGAAAAACGTGAGGCCTATCATGCCGAACCCGCACAGGGCAAGGAAAATCCGGCCGGGGTGGAGCATGCGCTGCATGCGCGCGTACAGCACGAGCGGCAGCAGAAAGTAGATGAACGCGTTTACGAGGATGCCGCCGAAGACGAGGTGGAAGACGTCGTAGCGCAGCATGAGCAGGAACATGGGGATGATCCCCGCGATGTTTATGTGCGAGAACAGGTAGCTGCCCAGGTCGAGCCAGTGCGCCGGGCCGAGGCGGCGGACTTGGCGGAAGCTGCGCGTGATAATTTCGAGCAGACCGTAGCAATAGCGCGCCTGCTTGCCCGTCTCCTCCGCAAACGTGTCGCTCACGTACTCGGCGAACGCCAGCCCCGGGAAGGAGAGGTACTTGCCGTGGTAGCCCAGAAGCTGGGCGTCTATGGCCTTGGCGAAATCCTCCGACACGCGGTCCTCCGACCACAGGCCGCTCTCCTCGAGGAAGCTCTTTCGGAGGAAAACGTTGTGGCCCATGAGCGGCGAGATGAGACCCTGCAACGCCTTGGCCGGCAGGCTCGTGTTCTGCAGCACGTAGTTGTACTGGCACATGATGCGCGAGAAGTAGTTGCCGCCGGTGTTGGCCGCCTCGGTCACCGACTGCGCGTAGGCGAGCTTAGGGTCGCGCAGGAACTCCGGCACCGCCGCCTGCAGGATACCCGTAGGCACCAAGCTGTCCTTGTCGAGCAGCAGGATAATATCGTGATAGACGATCTCCCCTTCCGCATAGCCGCCGGCCGTCTCGCCGCGCGAGAAGCGGTAGGAGAAGTTGAGGTTGCCGCCCTTCTTGAACTTGCCGCGGCGCCCTTCCCGCGGGCGCGATACGAAAGCCACGCCCTTCTCGCGATAGAACGTTATGCGTGCCGCCGCCTGCCGCTGCTGGTCGGTGAGCTTTTCGGGCGCGAGCGCATAGGTGGCGAGGATGTCCACCACGAGGTCAGCGGTAAGGTCCGCGCCGAGCAGCGGCGCCAGTCCGTCATCCGAGACCACTATATTGGCCTTCTGTTGGCAATGGTTTGTGTAGTCGGACGCTGCTTTAAGACAGCTTACTATATTGTCGAATATGACCTGGTTGTCCTCCGTGTAACACGCAATGCTCAGGGTTACGGGCAGCATGTCACAGGGCGGCGCGGCGAGGGGTACGTTCGCGTACATGCGCCGGTTGATCAGACGCTTGCCCGTGTTGATGCCCAGAACCTCCCGCTTGAGGCTCCAGAAGACCAGCGCGAAATAGCAGCCCGGGTAGATGAAGAACAGCACGCTCACGAGTATGGTCACCGTGTTGAACAGCGAGTGCTGCATGAAGATATAGATGAGCGCGTGCAGCGCCACGTCCACTATGAAGGCTATGATGAACAGCGAAGAAGGCGCGGTGCCCTCGCCGAATTCCTGGCGCTCCCCGAAGTCGTTGAGGAAGACGTGGAGCAGCGCCTCGCCGAGTGTGGCGTAGAGGATGAAGCCGGCGAGCAGGCTGGCGAACACGGCGGGGTATTCCACCCCGAGGCGCGTGGTCATGGCGTACCAGAGCGCCTGCACCCCGGCAATCCCGATGAGCATGCACAGCGCGGCCATGAAAGCCTGTGCCACGCGCATTCGACGGCGGCGGCCTTTGGCGGCTTTCGCGGCCTTGCGGGCGCGCTGGTAGCCGGGGTCCTGCGTACCGATTTTCGGCAGCTTGCGGTTTTTTGTGTTGGAAGGATAAGAGTAGTACGCGTCGAGGTGCGCCTCCCCTTCGCGGTTATAGAGCTTGATGACCAGGCCGTCCGCACCGCGGAGGAGCGCCGTGTTTTTGCCGGCAAGCTCCAAGGTGAGCGGCGCGAGGGGTGCGGGGGCCGCGCCTGCGGGCTGCCGGGCTGCGGGCGGTGCGGTCGCCTCCGCGAGGGCTGCCGACACCTCCGCCGCAAGCGCCGCGAGCGCTCCCGGGTTAAACGGTATGTGCAGCGTAGCTTCCGCCTCTTCGAGCAGCGCACGAAACAGGCGCGCGTCATAAGTCGCGGCCGCAGAGGCAATCAAAAGAGCGCTGCTGTCCAATTCTCATCTCTCCCGTGAGCGTTAACAATACGCTTAATTGTAGCAAAAAAAACCCCGCCCGCACTACGCTACGGGCAGAGTCAACCCCGCATCCGCACCCGTCATGCTCGGACTCGTTCCGGGCATCCAGTCGCGCACCAGCAACGAGACGCCGCCTGACCCCATGGCTGAAAATCGCATAAGTGGGTGCCTAGCGGCTTGCCAGACACCCACTTATGCGATTTTCAGCCAGTGTAAAGCATTACACATGCAGGAACGCACCCACTTATGCGATTTTCCGCCAGGCGGCTTCCTTCGCGGAACTGCTCAGCACCCCCCTTTTTCCGGCGAGCGCGGGCGGACCCGCGGCGCCCTACTTCGCGAACACCTTCGACAGGTGCGCTGCGGGGTACTTCATCTTCTGCGTGACGAGACTGGTCAGCGGGGTGACCACGAGGGAAACACCCATTGCCGCCACGCCAAAGACCGGGGCGAGGCTCTTCGCTGCGTCAAAGCCGCTGCTCACGGTGTTCGCCAGGAGCAGGCCTCCCACGATCACCACGCCGCTGAGCAGGCCGCACCAGGCGCCCGCGCGGGTTATGAACCTGGTTGAGACGCCCCACAGGTAGGGGCCTATGAACGAGCCGGCCACCACGCCCCACGAGAAACTCATGAGGTTCACGATGAACGAGATGTTCATGGTCGCAAAGAGGAACGACAGCCCCACGAACAGGAGGCAGAGCGTGCGCATGATGCCCATATGCGCCTTGGTGTCGCGGATTTCCGGCTTGAAGCTGCCGATCAAGTCTATGGCCACCGCGGAGCTCGAGGAAAGCACGAGCGCAGAGAGCGTGGACATGGACGCGGAGAGCAGCAGCAGCATGACGACACACAGGATGATGGTCGAGAACAGGCCGCCCGAAAGCGCCTGCGTGAGGATGTTCGGAATGATGTAGTCGTAGCCGCCCGCGATAGACGGCGCGCCGGAGGCGTCCGGCTCGATAAACAGGTGCGAGAGCGAACCGGTGAAGTACGCGCCGCAGCCTATGAACAGCGCGAACAGCGTGCTTACGACCGTGGCGATCCGGATACTTATGCCTTCTTTAATCGCGTAGTACTTGCTGACCATCTGCGGCATGCCCCAGACACCGAAGCTTGTGAGCAGGATGTTCACCAGCAGCGTCTTGGCGCCGGCCCCGCCGAAGAGGCTCGTGAGCGTGGGGGAGACGGCGTCGAGCCGCGCGCCCACCTCGGAAAACCCGCCGACCTCCGGCTGGCTCACGATGAGGATGACCATGCACAGCAGGCCGAAAATCATGATGCAGCCCTGAATCAGGTCGTTCCATGCGGCGGCAATGTAGCCCCCGAGCACGAGATAGGCAGCCGTCAGTAGCGCCACGATAGCCATACACAAAACCGGTGACGCGCCTGTGAAGATAACGGAAAACAGCGAGCCAAGGCCCTTGTAGACGCCGGCCGCGTAAGGTACGAGGAAGATGAATATGATGAACGCTGCGTAGATCTTCATGCCCTTGCTCAGGTAACGCCCCTCGAAGAGCTCCGGCATGGTGCGCACGCCGAGGTTGTGCGTTATGCGGCGCGTGGGCTTGGCAAGGATGAGCCAGGCGAGCAGGCAGCCGAAGACGGCATTGCCGATGCCAATCCAGATGCTTCCCATGCCTATGGTCCAGCCGAACATGCCGGCGTAGCCTATGAAGATGACTGCGGAAAAATACGATGTTCCGTACGAAAAAGCCGTGAGCAGCGGGCCCATGTTCCGGCCGCCGAGCAGGAAGTTTTCCATGCTGTCTGCTTTTCGTCTGGAGAGGACTCCTATGAGTACGGAGACCGCCGTGAAGAGTGCAATCGAAAGGATTGCAATGGTTTGCAAGTGCATTTGGGTTTACCTACTTTCTTACTTCGATACCTGCGATAACCTCAGCGTTAACGATCCTACAATGTCAGGCTTGTACAGGGCCGCGACACACTACGAGGAACAGGTTAGCACTTTTCGGAGAGCTTGGCAAGCATTTTTTTGTAGCCGTCCGCGCCATACCTGAGGCAGCGGTTGATGCGGCTGATGGTTGCCGTACTCGCCTTGGTCTTCGCTTCAATCTCCGCGTAGGTATGTTCCTCGGAGAGCAGCTTAGCTATGTGGAAGCGCTGCGCCATGGCGGCCAGCTCGTTTACCGTGCTCACGTCCTCGAAGAAGCGGTAGCACGTCTCCTTGTCGCCCAGTGACAGTATCGCGTCAAAGAAGAGTTCGGTCTCTTCGTTCTTAAACCTGGAATCGTATGTCATGATATACCTCCCCGTGAATGTGCGGGGGACCCCATCCTCTCAACTGTCCCCCCGGCGCTTTCACTCTTTAATGTATAACAGTATACACATTTTTCGAAGAAACGCCATAGGGGATTATACCACGGGAGGCGGGCGGAGCGGCGGGCGCCCCCTGCCCCCACCCCGCAAAATTTCAGAATTTCGTGTATCAAGAATGGAGATGTCTGGAAAATCCACACGAAATACTGAAATTTTGCGCGACTGAGGGGCTGCGCGGTGGGGGTTGGCACACGAAATACTGAAATTTTGCGCAGTGAAGGGGGTGGGCGCGCGGGGCGCGGTGGCGTGGGGCGCGGAGGCGCGGGGGACCTAAAGGATGCGGCGGACCAGGAACTGGAGGTTTTCTTTGCCGCGGAAGCGGTCGATTTCGAGGTGGCCCCAGAGGGTTACGCGGGTGCCGTCCTCAAGGCCCGGGGCGAGCTCGTCTACCGAGAAGGCTACGCATGGGACGCCTGTCTGCCGGGCGGTGAAGCGGGCGTGCTTGCCGTCCTTGCCCATTCTGCTAAAGGCTGTTACCTCAGCGTTCGGCAGTTCGAACAGGGGCTTGGGGTTGGCGGCGCCGGTGGGCTCGAACGCCTCGAGCAGCGCCGCGAGCTCGAGCGTGGCTTCGCCGGGGGCAAGGGTCCACTCGGGCTTCTCGTCCGGCTCGAGTATGGAGGGGTCTGCCGCGACCGCCGCCTGCATCTCCGCGTTGAGCGCTTCCCGCAGCGCGGTCTCGTTTTCCGCGGGGAGCGTAAAGCCCGCCGCCATGGGGTGGCCGCCAAGCCTGGTAAACAGCGCCCCGTGCCGCCGCAGCATGGCGATTATGTCCACGCCGGCAATGCTCCGGCAGGAGCCCTTCAGCAGCCCGCCGCCCGTGCCGGCCGCGCCGTCCGCGGCTTCGCTGCCCTCTGTCTCCGCGAGCACGGCCGCCGGCCGGTGGTAGCGCGACTTGAGCTTGCCCGCCACAATCCCCGCTATGCCCTCGTGCACGCCCGCGGGGTGCATGAGCAAAAACAGGTCCGTCCGCGGCCCCGCGTCTATCTCTTCCACGCAGCGCGCGTACAGTTCCTCCTGAATCTCCCGCCGCGCCAGGTTCTTAACCACCAGCTCTTTGGATATCGCATCCATGCGCGCCACGTCGTCCGTGAGGAGGAGCTCCACCACGGGCCTGGCCTCTGCAAGCCGCCCCGACGCGTTGATATGCGGCGCTATGCCAAAGGCAATGTTGTACGCGGAGACCTCCGCCTGCGCGAGCCCTATGGCCTGAACCAGCCTGGCGAGCGCGCGCCGCTTGCCGGCGCGTATGGCCTTAAGCCCGTACTTGACCAGCGTCCGGTTTTCGCCCGTAAGCGGCACCACGTCCGCCACCGTGGCTATGGCCACGAGGTCAAGCATGCTGTTTTGCACCGCGCGCAGCCCCTCGTCCCCAGGGAAGTGCCGCTTCAGCAGCGCCTGCGCCAGCTTAAACGCCACCCCGCAGCCGGAAAGCAGCGGAAAGGGGTAGGCGGAGTCCGGCCTCTTGGGGTTAATGACAAGGCCGCCGAACAGGTTTTCCGCGTTGCAGTCGTGGTGGTCGGTTACCAGCGTGTCCATGCCCAGCTCCCGCGCGAGCGCCGTCTCGGCAGGCGACACGCTGCCGCAGTCCACGGTAATCAGAAGCTCCGTCCCCGCCGCCGCGATAGTCCGCACAGCGTCCGCGTTCAGGCCGTAGCCCTCCTCGAACCGCGAAGGGATGTAGTAGTCTATCACCGCGCCCGGGACGCCCTGCCCCGCGTCTGCGTTCGCAGCCGAGGCGTCCGCCGCAGCAACCCCTGCGCCGCCCGCCCCCGCAAGCCGCGCCGCCGCCGCCCGTAAAAACCGCACGAGCAGCGCCGTGGCCGTAAGCCCGTCGGCGTCGTAATCCCCGTAGACGCAAATCCGCCGCCCGCCCTTAAGCGCCGCAAAAAGCAAATCCACCCCCGCCTCCATGTCAGGAAGCAGGAATGGATCGTGAGTCTCTTTAGGTTGGTCTGTCAGGTACTCCGCCGCGGCCTCATCTGCGAGGATTCCCCGCCCGGCCAGTATCTGCCGGACGATGGTCTCCGGCCGGTTCATCAGGTCACCCAGGGCCACGGATCCACCTGAACGCCGTTCACCCAGACCTCCAGGTGCAGGTGCGGTCCGGTGGAGTTACCGGTGTTGCCGGATACCGAGATCTGCTGCCCGCGTGAAACAGTCTGCCCCACGGAAACCAGCAGCGTGCTGTTATGTGCGTACAGCGTGCGGTAGTGATTCCCGCTGGAATCCACGCCGTGGTCTATCATGATATAGTTCCCCCAGCCGCCGCCCCAGCCATAGGACGCCACCGTGACCACGCCGTCCGCGCAGGCATAGACCGGCTCGTAGCTCGCGCCGATATCCAGACCCTTATGTCCCGGGTAGCCGCCGTAGGGGCACGTGACTATGGTCGCGTTGCAGGGCCAGCCGAAGTAGCCGCCGAACCCGCCGGTGTAGTAGCTGCCGGACGCTATGTCCGCGTAAATCTGCGACTGGATGCGGGCGGTCTCCGCCTTCATCTCTTCCAGATTATCCTGTGCCTCGGAGGCTTCTATCTTCGCCTCTTCGTAGAGCACTTCCAGCGTGGCCTTTTCCGCCTCGAGGTTCTGCTCCTGCACCACTAAGTTCTCGTTATACGCCGCGAGGGATTCCTTGATGGCCTCCACCTCGTCGCGCTTAGCCTCCAGCTCCGTGAGGGACTCGTCCAGCGAATTCAGCACGTCCACGTCGCTCTGGTGGATGCGCTTGACCATGTCCAGATTCTCGAGGAAATCCACCACGCTCTCCGAACCGAGGAGCACCTCAATCACGCTCTGGTCGCCGCTCTCGTACATCATACGCAGCCGCTCGCCCAGCTCGCGGTTCTGCTCGTTATATTCCTTCTCTTTCTTGGAAACCTCCAGCGAAGCCGCCGTAAGCTCAATCTCCTTGGCCGCTATCTCCGCCGTGATATTCTCGATCTCCGTCTGCGTGGCCGCTATGTTGTCCAATGTCACCGTAACCTGCGCCGCGAGGTCATCCTCCACGGACTTCTTCGCGTCGTACTCGTCCTGGGCCTGCTGCTGCCGGGCCTTCGCCTCGTCCAGATCCGTCTGCAGGTCCGCATAGACCGACCCCGCCGTAAGGAGGGACAGCACAAATATTGACGCCAGAATAACGGCGATATGTCTTCTCGTTTCTTTCTTTCTCATCTTTCCGATCATAGGATGTGCTCCCGCTATCTCTTTTACAATCCGTATTATACCGCAGCTTGGGCCACGAAAAACCGCTTTCACGGTTTCTTCACATAGTTTTCGGTTTCTTTCACTTCCTTGTAATATATCCGTTACACGGCAATGTCGCCGAACCTCCACGCCGCGCCGGGCCGCCCCGCCCCTACTTGGTGTCCAGGAACCGCCGCATGGAGATTATGGACCCCACCGCGCCTATGCTTATGCCCATGGACACGAACACCACCGCCAGATTGGTAATCATGAACTTCTCGCGCACCAGCCCCGTGGACATGATGAGCATGAAATCCAGTCCGAAACTGGTGACAATGTAATGGTAGAGCAGCGATACCAGCACGCCCGAGATAATCGCCGCGATGAGCCCCAGGAAGATGCCTTCCATGAGGAACGGGCCCCGGATGTACCAGTTGGTCGCCCCGATATACTTCATGATGGTTATCTCCCGCTCGCGCGAGAGCACCGTAAGCTTTATGGTGTTGGACACCACGATGACCGAAACCACCAGCAGGAACGCTATGAGCACGAGCGCCACAATCTGTATGCCGTTCGTTATGGATATGAGCTTATCCACCGTGTCCTGCGAATACGCGATTTTCTCCACGCCCGCCATGGCCCGCGCACGCTCCACCACGTCCTTGGCGTACTTCACGTCCACCAGCTTGAGGATAATCGCGTTGGGCAGCGGGTTCGTGGGCAGGCGGTCCAGAAGGTCCGCGTTGTCGCCCCATTTGTGCTTCCAGTTGGCCAGCGCCGTCTCCTTGCTCTGGTAGACCACGCTCTCTATCTCTTCCATGGCCTCGAACTGCTCCATCATGGCGGACGCCTCGTCGCGCGTGGTGGTGTCCTTGAGGTTCACCTGCACCTGGTCAAACGTGGACTTGACGCCCTGCGACATGTTGTTCACGTTCACGAGGAGCAGCAGGAATAGCCCCAGAATCAGCAGGATAGCCGTTATGGAAAACAGCGACGCAAACACCATGGCCCGGTTGCGGCCTATCTGGCGAATCGCTTGTCTGATCGATTGAAAAAGTTTGTTGTTCATATTCCGCTACTGCGCGCTCGCGCTATTCCTTCCGGCTGTCCGCGCCACCCTTGATCTTCCGCTCACGGTATGCCTTCTCAAAATTCTTGAGGTTAAACAGCTCGTGATCCGAATAGTCGCCGTCCGGGTCGTCGTCCTCCTCCGGATGGTACTGGCCGCCCAGCTCGTCGCGCACGATCCGCCCGTCGCGGATGGCTATGACGCGCTTCTCCATGGCGTTTACTATGTCCGGCGAATGCGTGACCATGAGGATGGTGGTCCCGCGGCGGTTAATCTGCTCCAGCAGGCGCATAATCTCCCAGCCCGTCTCCGGGTCCAGGTTCCCCGTCGGCTCGTCCGCTATGAGCACGTGCGGGTTATTGACTATGGCGCGCGCTATGGCCAGCCGCTGCTGCTCGCCTATGCTAAGCTCGTTCGGGTACTTGGTCTCCTGCCCCTTGAGCCCCACCAGGTCCAGCATGGCCGGCACCTGTCTGCGAATCGCCTTGCGCGGCATCTGCACGATCTCCATGGCAAAAGCCACGTTCTCAAACACCGTCTTCTTGGGCAGCAGGCTAAAATCCTGAAACACGATCCCCATGCTGCGCCGGTGGTGCGGAATCTCGTAGTTCTGCAGCTGCGTCACGTCGTAGTCCACGTAGTAAATATGGCCCTTATCCACGTCCAGCATCTTGAGCAGCACCTTGATAAAGGTGGACTTGCCCGCGCCCGAAGGCCCCACGAGAAAAACGAACTCGCCCTCGCGAATCTTAACGCTCACGTCCTCCACGCCGACATTGTCGCCGTACATCTTCGTGACATTCTTGAACTCAATAATGAGCCTGTTTTTCTTTTTCTCTGTCGTTTCTTCAGCCATATTCTCTGTTTTTTCTGCGGTCAACAAAACCGGGCAAAATGCCTTCGTTAATTATAAGTCAGACGCCCTTCCCATGCCATTAAGATAAAATTACAGTTTCGATAAACTAATCCCCCCGCCCGTCGCCGCTTTATGGTAGAATAGCCGCATGCGTAAAAAAGGGAAGAAGAAAAAACGTTCGCTTCTCCGGCGGATTTTAACGGTTATGCTTACGGTGGTCGTGGTCGCTTTTTTGTTGATGACAATAATTAATGTCTACGTCGTTATGGACATGAAGGGCACTTTCCGCCGGGACGGGGCTTCCTATATCCTTACGGAGGCCGAGGCCGCGGCGCTGGTAAAGGCGGACGGCGGGGCCGAGTGCATTCAGATTCTGGGCGCCTCCGTGGTAAACGGCGAGCCCAGTCCCATGCTGGCGGACCGGCTGGACACGGGCCTGCGGCTTTACGGCGCCGGCGCATCCGAAAACCTGCTCCTCACCGGCGACGACGGCGGAGACTCCTACTACAACGAGGTGGCGGCCATGGAAAGCTACGTGCTTGCGCGCGCGGACGAATTTGGCGTCGACCCGCAGAGCATATACATAGACAACGCCGGCTACTCGACCTACGAGAGCGCCTACCGCATGCGGTCCGAGTTCGGGGTGGAGACGGCCATAATCGTGACGCAGGAATACCACCTGTACCGGGCGGTCTACGACGCGCGCGCCCTGGGCATAGACGCATACGGCGTGGCGGCGCCGGCCACCGAGAGCGGACAGTTCCGCCGTTCCGTGCGCGAGTACTTCGCCAGGGTCAAGGACTTCTTCTGGGTTATTTTCGACGTCAAGCCCCAGGTCCTGGGGGACGGAGTGGAAATTAAATAGAACTTAAAAGCGCCGGGCCAGCCACTGCAGGGCGGCCGGTATCCAGGCAGGCTCGTAGAACGGGTCCGCGTGACAGATCTCCTCGTAGCAATGAAACTCCGAGGGGATTTCTTTTTCGCGCAGGATGTCCGCGAGCTGAAAGCTGCTGGCCGGGTTTACCATGGCGTCGTTCAGGCCGTGCCAAAGGAACGTGGGCGGAAAACCCTTAGGGATGTGCGCGAGCAGGTCAAAGCCCGCGTGCTCAAACACGCGCCAGCGCACGAGCGGGTAACTTAAGATGAGCGCCGTGGGCGGCTCAAAATTCCCGCCGCGCAGCGCCAGACTGCCGAGGGCCACGTGCGCGCCGGCGGAAAACCCCACCGCAAGCAGCTGGTCCGTAAAGCACCCTTCCCTTGCGGCAAAAGCGCGGACCGCCGCCACGCCCTCCTCGAAATCCGCGAAAGGCGCGTAGTCCTGCGGGGCTGCCGGGTCGAAGGGAATCTCCTTCTCCGAGACCGTGTAGCTCAGGATAAACGGATAAAAGCCCGCGTGGAGGAACACGTCCGCCACCGGCCACGCCTCCGTGGTGCCTATGATAAAGTAGCCGCCGCCGGGGCACAGAATCATGGGGATGAGCTTCTCGCGAATCCGGCCGCCGCGCTCCGCCGCCTGCTGCGCGAGCGCGTCAAAGGCGGCGTCCACCCCGTAGTGCCGGAGATAGACGCCGCTCTTGCTCAGATTGATTTTTTGAATCTTGTCCGTACGCATCTTTTATGGAAGCGTAACCGTGTTCAGAATCTTCTCGAAGTCCGGCTTGGCGTCCTCGTACATGTTCTGCACGGACCAGGCGAGCGCTTCGTAGAAACCGGTGTCGTTCCGGAAAACCGTCACGAGGTAGGTCACGTCCACGTCGTCTCCCGAGCCATCGCTTATTATGGTTCCGGAGACCTCCGTCTGAAGGGCGGAAATGCCGTTAATCGTCACGTCTTCCCACGCGCCTACGTCCGCGTCCGATATGAACGTCTTCATGTCCTCGGAGACCAGATTCGCGAAATCCTCCAGCGTGGCATCCGAAAACGCGGTCGCGTCAAACTCGAAGAGCGCCAGGTATTCCTCGGTCTTCGCCTTGCCCATTTGAATGGCCGCCAGATCGTTCAGTTCCTGCGCGCTCCAGTCCTCCGGAAAACTCATGGTCAGGTCGGAGGCCGTAGACTGCACCGGGACCATCTTCACGGCCTGCTCCTCGCAGGCGGAAAGCCCCAGAGCCAGCGCCAGCGTGAGAACCAGCGAACATACGATTAAGATTCTTTTTTTCATGTCATTACTTCCTTACTTGCGATACTGCTTTTCTGTCTTAACTTACGCGGCCAACTCCTGATAGCTGTCCATGTCTGCCGGGAACGTCACCGTGACGCCGCCAATGGTGATGTTGGAGACGGTCAAGTCCATATCCGCTGTGACTTCCTCGCCGGAAATGGTCATCTTATAGGAAACCAGCATGGAATAGGAAATCAGGTCGTTGCCGTCCACAACCACGGAAATGGTGGCATCCGACATGCCAAGGTCCGCTTCCGTGAGGCCCAGCGTCTCCGCGTTCGCCTCCATGTTGCTCCAGACCATTTCCTTCATGGCCGCGCCGTCCACGGTAAAGGTGTACTTGGTACCCTCGGAAACGCTCTCCTTGGAGTAATCCTTAATAGAGCTCTCCGGGAAGGTCTGCACGGAAGAGCCCTGCATGCTTTTCATGTAATCCTCCAGGGACATGGCCTGTTTGTAATTGTAGCCGGACATGCTTATGTACATGTAGCCATCCTTGTACCACTCTTCCATGGCGAGCGAGGTGCCGAGCATTTCCACATCCAGATTCGCGTAAAGCTCATAATTGCCGTCCGTCTTCGTCTGCGTCATGCTGCCGACCATCTTCGTGCCGTAGTCCGAACCGCTGAGAACCATGTTTATGTCCAAATCCAGATCATACGAAATGGCATCTGCGTTTGACATAGCTTCCGTTGCCGCCGCAAATACCTTGTACGCGTCGCTGCTGCCGGAGTCATCGCCGCCGCCGCCGCCACCGCTGTTGCCGCTGCTGCCGCTGCTGCCACCGTCGCCGCCACAGGCCGTGAAAGCCATGGCCAGGACCACCGTCAGCGCCAGCGCCAATACCATTGTCAACTTCCGTTTCATACCTTTTTTCCTCCTTATCGAAATTCCTTCACGCGTGCACAAAGGAAAAGCGGACTCCCATTTCCGCGAAAAATCCTGCCCTGCACACTGACTATATATTACAGGAGAGGGGCGGGGGATTGCAAGAAGGTGCATGCCTCAGATACGGCGGTGTTTTTTCAGGAGGAGGACGTTCAGGGTCATGAAAACGGCGGAGAAAGCTATGAGCATGAGCAGGTCGCCGTAGAAGGCGCCCGGGCCCGCGCCCTTGAACATGACCTTGTTCAGCGCGTCGGTGGTGTAGGTGAGCGGGAAGATCTTTCCGAACAGCATCCAGCCCTTCGAGAGGCTGAACAGGCCGGAGAAGAAGACCTGCGGGACTATGACTATGGGGATGAACTGCATCATTTGAAACTCGCTGTTCGCGGCGGTGGACAGCAGCATGCCCAGCGTGAGGGGCGGGACGGTGCTTATGACCATGATGAGCAGGATGGCGAGGAGCGAGCCGTTCATGACCACGCCCAGCACCTTGATGACAAAGAGGCTGACCACTATGGACTGGATCACGGTTATCACGCCGAAGCCTGCCACGTAGCCTATGACTATCTCGCGGCGCTGCACGGGGGCGGAGAGGACTTTTTCGAGGGTGCCGCTCTTCCGCTCCTTGAGGAAGGTCATGCCGGCCACTATGAACACGAGGAAGAAGCTCACGAAGCCGAGGAGCGTGGAGCCCCAGATGTCGAAGTTGGTCACGTCCTCCACGCCGTCAAGCCATTCTACTTGACAGGTCAGAAGGCCGCCCAGGTTCAGGTCCACCGAGCCGGGGGTGTAGGTAATGTCCGGGAGCACGCCCGCCGCCACCTCGCTTGCCGCCTGCTGGAGGATGAGCATAACGGTGCTGCTCGCGGCCGCCTCTATGAGCTTGCGGATGGAAGCCGCCTTGTCGCCCTGCGCGCCGTCGAGCAGGATGCGGAAGTTTACGCCTGCGTCCGCGCTCTCAAGCACGTCGCGCCGGAAGCCCTCCGCGCCGGAGACCACGTCCGTGGTAAAGCCGTCTGCCTGGACAATGGCGACTACGTCGCCGCGCTCGAGGGCCTGCTGCGCCAGCTCCCACGTGGCGTAGTCCTTGAGCTTTATGTTTTCGTTCTTGTTAAGGATGCTGGTGAAAGTCTCGGGGACGCCCACCGTGCCTATGGTCATGGTGCTGCTGGTGCCCTGAAAGATGAAGTAGATGAGGGTGAGCAGCAGGAGCGGCAGGACGAACATGAGCGCCAGCGTGCGCTTGTCGTGCGAGAGCTGCCGGAGGATGCGGATGGTGAGGGCGCGGATCTTCATGACTCCCTCGCTTTCCGCGCGGCGAGCTTGAGGAACACGTCCTCCACGTTGTTGCTGCCGGTGAGCATCATGAGCTCCTGCGGGGAGCCCTCGCCGATTATGCGGCCCTCCCGCATGAGGGCCAGCTTGCCGCAGCGCTCGGCCTCGTCCATGACGTGCGTGGTTATGAGGACCGCCACGCCCTTATGCGCGAGCTTGTAGATTTCCCGCCAGAGCGCCCGGCGCAGCACCGGGTCGAGGCCCACGGTGGGTTCGTCGAGGATGAGCGCCTCCGGTTCGTGCAGCAGGGCCGCCGCAAGCGAGAGACGGCGCTTCATGCCGCCGGAGTACCTGGATACGAGCTTCTTCGAGTCGGCGGCCAGGCCCACGAGGTTCAGCCCGTACGCCACGCGCACGTCGAGCGTGCTGCCCTTCAGGCCGTACATGGCGCCAAAGAACTCAAGGTTCTGTCGGCCGGTCAGGTCCGTGTAGAGCGCGTCCTCCTGCGCCATGTAGCCTATGCGGTTCATGGCCGCGAAGGACGGCATCTTCCGGCCCAGCGCCATGGCGCCGCCCGCGTCCGCGGTCAGTATGCCGGCCGCTATCTTCACGGTGGTGGTCTTGCCGCAGCCGGAGGGGCCAAGGAGACCGTAGACCTGCCCCGCTTCCACCGCGAGGCTCACGCCTTCCAGGATGCGGGCCTTACCGAAGGACTTGCTTATGTTCGTCAGCTGTATGCTGTTCATGCCTGTGGCTCCAGGAGGGCGCGGGCAAAGGCGCGTACGCGCACTTCCTTTTCCTCGTCCATGAATACGGTGTTATAGCCCAGATGCCGCTCGGCGTGCATGCCCCGGTAAACGAGGCGCGAGTGTTTCGCATAGCGTCTTATGCCCTCCTCGAAGAGGTCGGCGCCCTTCTCCGGGCGGTAGCCGCAGGTTACGAGCAGCGCGAGGGCGCGGCCCTCCCAGAGGGACGGACCTACGGAGTCTCCGTAGAACTTGTTCATGCCGTAGACGAAGCGGTCCAAGAGCGCCTTCATGGGCGCCGGGCAGTACCAGCTGTAGATGGGCGTGGCCAGCACGAGGATGTCTGCCGCGAGCACGGCGTCGAAAATCCGCTGCGCGTCATCCTGCTGCGAGCAGCCGAATATGCCGTGGTCCTTCTGACAGGCCCGGCAGGCTATGCAGGGCTGAATCTTCATATCGTAAAGACGGAAGCGCTCCGTGCCCGCGCCAAGCGCGCGCAGCTCCTCCGCAAAAGGCCCGGTAAGCGCCGCCGTATTCCCGTCCGCGCGCGGGCTTCCTTCCAGAATAACAAACTTCATGCAATCTCCCAAAGCAACTATCTCTCCCAGTAAATGATACACGAAAGGAGACTAAGATGGTACCACCTTCTATTCCACCGAAACGAAAATATCGTGACCAAACTGGGATTTCATCGGAGAATTTCAGTCGAAGAGCGGACCGAAACGAAAAAAACGTGCAGCGAGCGCAGCACCCCTTTTGCGGTTTTCGGGAAAAGAATTGGGGGGATTTCCGTTGACAATTCGCGACTTTTGCCCCATAATAGAAAAGTCGCGAATGCGGCGCTTTGCGCCTTTAGCTCAGCTGGATAGAGTGCCTGGCTACGAACCAGTAGGTCGGGAGTTCGAATCTCTCAAGGCGTACCAAAACAAAAGCCACCCATCGCAGGGTGGCTTTTTCGTTACACGTCTCCGCCGGTTAGCAGGAGGCCCTGCGCCTGGAGGGTTTGACCTATGTGATTGTAGGTTTCGCGGTAGATGGTTTCGGCCTGATGGATGCCTATCACCCCGCCGGAGATACCTGTGGCGCCTTCGGTCAGTTGGACCACGGTGTTGCCCTGGGCGTCGGTGGAGAAGGTTATGCCTATGATTACGTGGCGCCCTTTCTTCCCGGCAAGGGCGCCGAGCATGACCGACTTACCCTGAGAACCGCGCTCGGCCGTGGCGGACCACTCACCGGTGGCGGCCACGGAGAATCCTGCTTGCTGAAGCGCGCCATAAACCAAATCCCTGACCTGCACAGCGCCTCCCTGCGCTACGTAATACTGCCCTATCATATTGCACCTCGATTCGTAACTGCTTAGCTGCATCCCTGCGAGTATTCTACTGCACGGCGCCGCGCCCTTTCAAGCAGAAAGAGTAGAAGAAAAGCCCCCTGCTCGCTCTTGAGAATCTGTAGTAAGTAAAGGCCGGGGCAATTTCTTGCCGCCGGCCTTTTCGCATTTTCTATGCGCGTATGTCCGTTACTTCAGTTTATTCCGTAACCTTCCGCTTGCGGGAAAGGATCAGGC
>JAISTV010000025.1 GCA_031272485.1 Eubacteriales Family XIII. Incertae Sedis bacterium | reverse complement strand
GCGCAACTCACCCAGCTTACCCTGGATAACCTGCCGCAGCTGCAGGTCATAGGCAACGAGTCTTTCAAGAACTCGCCGCTTCAGAGCCTGACGCTGACCAACCTCAGCAGCCTGAAGATAATCGGCGAGCGCAGCTTCCAGAATGCCACCTCGCTTACCACGCTCGACCTCGGAAACCTGCCCGCCCTGGAGCTCATAGGCGACAACGCCTTTGAGAATGCGCCCATAGAGACGTTGAACCTGCAGGGTGACACGGCGCTGAAGAAAATCAGCTATATGGCGTTCTACAAGAACCGGCTCACGACGGTGGACCTCAGTAACCTGACCAGCTTGGAAATCATAGGCTCGCGGACCTTCTCCGACGGGTCCATGCCCGGCACTGCGAACGGCGGCGGCGCGGCCATCACCTCGCTCAACCTGTCCAACACGCCCTCGCTGAAGATAATCGGCAGCGTAGACGGCGGCTCTCTGGGGGATGATTACAAGAAGGCCACCTACTACCTCTGCGGAGAGGGTTGCCGCACCTTCTACGGTGCGCGCCTCACCTCGCTGGATCTCTCCGGTTGCCCCAACCTGGAGTCCGTCGGGTTCGCAAGCTTTCTCAATTCCCCCATCGAGGACCTGGACTTTACGGGGCTGAACAGACTCCAGTACATAGGCATGCTCGCCTTTGGCGCCTACGCCGGCACGGATATTACCATCCGGGATCTGCCCATGCTCTACGAGATAGGCGGCCTGGCTTTCTCCTCCGGTCGCACCACCAGCTATCTCACTTCCATGACGCTCGAAAACCTGCCGAACCTCTCCTACATAAGCGAGCAGCAGGCCTTCAAATACGACGCGGAAGGAAACCGGATAAATGACCTTCAGGGTTACAACACGACGCACTTCGGTCGCCCCTGGCCTGTGGACCAGACCACTACCGCCAAGCTGTCCTACAACAAGCTTACATCGCTCACGCTCAAGAACCTGCCGAATCTGAACAACATAGCGCCATACAGCTTCTACGCTTCGCCGCTCACCTCGCTTACGCTTCAGGATCTGGGCATCTACGCGATAGGCTATAACGCGTTCCAGAACGCGCAGATTACTTCGCTCGACCTGAGCAAGGGGCTCACGAACTTAGCCACCATTGACTATCAGGCGTTCCGCGACGTGTCGCTTTCGCGGCTGAACGTTTCGAACCTGCCGAACCTCAAGCGGATTTTCCCGGAGGCCTTCCTGCATACGGCGATTACGTCTCTGGACCTGAGCGACACCACCGGCTTTATCGGCTTCCCGACGTATACGGACGTTTCCGGCGTGGTCCACAAGAGCGCTTTCGGTGACGGCACGACCGGCTCGCAGCTGGGCTACGTGCTCATAGGCGGCATAAGCCCCGCGAACGGCACGGACAATCTCTATGCGGAAAACTATACCTATCAGGGCACGTCAACTGATTCTGCTCTGGTTCCGCCGGTGCGCACCGTCGTTAACGACGCCGACATGGCGTTTGCCGACCAGACGTTTAACAACAACAACTACGTGCCCGTATACATTCTTGGCGACGCGCAGGGCGTGCGCACGCAGGACGGCTATGCGATAAACCCGATTAACCTGAACGTGAACTACATCTATATAGGCGACGCGGATGATCCGGGCCCGGACCCGGGCAACAGTGTCCTTTATCCGGGCGGCGTAGATGATCCGGGCTATATCACCAATCTTACCGCGTGGCGCACCAGCCAGCCGGGCAGCGTGGACAATAGGCAGCTGCGGCCGTCCGCCATAGTGCGGGCGCAGTGGAGCGCGGACGGCGCTGTGGTGGTCAAGGCGCCGCAGATAGCCGGCTATAAACTCGTGGCGAGCAACCCGAGCCCGACCACCGTGGCAGGCATGACCTTCCCGAGCCTGAGCAATCTGGCCGACCCGGACTATGTGGAGCCGGGCAACGAGTTTACCTTCTATTATGAGAAGGATACCTCCTCGCAGAACGCGGTCTACACGCTTACGGAAAACGGTGTGAAGACCTACGACGAGATAGGCAATATGCTGGAGACCACCTGGCAGCTTACGAACAGCAGCAACGACCCGAACCTGGCCATAGGCGCGGGCTGGAAGGTGGAACTCACCTACGACCCGCTACGCGTGCAGTTCATGGGCGCTTCGAATCTCCCGGGCACCTACCACTATGTCAATGACGGGCTTGCGGGCGTGGTCACCTTCTACTTTGACGGGCCGCTGCCTTCGGGCCAGTTCGCGCCCACCTGCTTCTGGTCTCTGATTCCGGGCCGTACCGAGCAGGACCGCACGTTCCCCATCTACGCCTCGCTCATAAACCCGGACCATACGGTTACGACCGAGGAGTCCACGTCTTCCGCGAGCATTTACCACGGCATGGCGCCGGGCACTTTCCTCGCGGGCAAACCGGTGGCGGAGGCCAACCCCATCACGTACCTTAGGGGCATGTACCGGACCCCCGACTTCACCAAGTACGCACGGCGCGCGGATCAGAAGACGCAGTCGAACCCGAGAATCCCGACGTACAAGGACGATGACAGCGTAGTGACGCTGTCCGGCAGCTGGGATAACGATGAGAAGCGCTTCTCGAACTACAGCGGCTTCACCATGGTCTATACCTTCGGCATAGGGGAGAACAGGGCATTCAAACGGAACGTATCCGGCATAACCTATACGGACACGCTGCCGGTGTACACGGTAAACAGTAACCTGCTGGACGGCACGACCGTGAATTCGGCCAGCGGCACGCAGGTGGACTTTATCGCCGCGTTCGACCCTTCCCGGAACGAGGGTTGGGTCGTCGTGGAGGCGGTGGACCTGGGCGCGGACGGGTACTATAACTCGCCGGACGACGGGCTTACGTATGTCTATGACTGCGGGCCGGACGGCGCGTACGGCACCGGCGACGATACCGCCTATACCGTCGTGACGCCCGAGCACGTCGATACGTTTGACGAGGACGGCGACGGGGATACCACCGAAATGATACCGGCGGTCCTCAGCTATTACGACGCGGGCGACCCGCTTACGCTGCGGCCGACCAAGGTCAGCTATACATTCGACGGGCTGTGCACCATGACGCCGCCCACGCCTACGCTCATCCTGAGCTTCCCCTACGCGTGGGAGGACCAGAGCTTTACGAACAGCGCCAGTTTTACGGCGCCGGTTTACCGGCCGCTTTACGGCGATCTGCAGGCCTTTACCGGCGCGGATTCCATCTCCACCCTCATCGTAGGGGTGCCGCCCGGCAACTTTGTGAAGGAAGCCACGCTCCCGCACAGTACGGCGGACCGTGAAAACGGCGGAGACGGGTTCGTACCCAGTTCACCGCCGGTCGCGGCAGGGGTGCTGGACGACGCGCTGGGGGTCAGCCACGGCGCCATTGCCCCCGAACCCATAGCGGCGGCAGACGGAGGGGTCATAGACGACTATCAGGGCTGGTTCTACGACTCGTCCGCGGATAAGTCCCAGAGCCTGGAGGTGGGTGTAGGCGAGCAGCGCTGGACCATATCCGTCACCGGCAAGGACAACGACGGCGTAGCGCTGGCGGAAGGGTCCTATTTCAAGAACCTGAGTTTTACGGATATTCTCTACGACACGCGGCTGCGGTATAAGTCCGTGAGCGTGGGAGATTATGCGCCTGCCACGGTTACGGCCTACGACAAGAACGGCACGATTCTCTTCCAGCAGACAGGCGTGCGGGGCAGGCTCTTCACCGATTTCCCCGTGGCGATTCGCGACGATATTTACCGCGTGACCATTACGGATTCCACGACCAAGGTCATGAGCGGCGAAACAAAGGAAGTGTATATCTATACCGAACTGCGCGACCCGACGCTCACCTGGGAGCGGATAAGCAACGAGACCGGCATGGACGGCGCGTATGAAGAGTTTACGCTGCCGGCCGGCACGGTCATTCCGGCGGGCACCATGCTCGCGGACGGAAGCGTTTCCACCGCGGCCATAACGCTTACGGAGGACATGCTCTACCGGCGCGCGGACGATTACTTCTGGAACCTTGCCGAGGCGGACCGCACGCTGGTCACCACCACGGTGGATCCGGTCACGGGGCAGACCACGCTTAGCGAATACCGGAATCACGTGGACAGCTTTGACTCCATCCGCATACATAACCTGACGGAAGGCCTGGGCATCTCCAAGATTTCGAGCGTCACGAAGGGATTGCCGTATCTGGCCGGCGACGCGGTGGACTATACGATTAAGCTCAACACGTTCGACGGGACCACGGAGGTCGACTGCAAGAACGTGGACATGGAGCTGGACAACGTGGAGATAATTGATGTGCTGCCTTCCTGCTATCTGTATTCGTCGTTCACGCCCAGCACGCAGTTCCTCCTCGCGGTTTCCGATACGGACGGGGACGGGGTGGCCTATACGGTCACGTATGAGGGCGACGGCTATACGGACGACGCCGGCAAGAAGTATGACATCGTGCGCATAAAGATAGACCATCTGGATGTGAGCGTGCTCAGCACGACCATGACGGCCAAGGATGTGAAGGGCACCAGCGTTCCGCAAAGCGGCGTGCTCGGGAAGGTCAGTGGGACCATAGATCCGAGCGCCGGCGCGCAGACCGTATTAAACCGCGTCTACATGGACTACGACCGGATTCCGGGCGTGGTGAATGTGGGCACCTCCAAGGACGCGAACAAGCAGAGCGAGAGCTACACGCCGGAGGCGTATATAGCCAACCCGAACGAGGACCCGAATGTGCATGGCGACGAGACGATTCCCAACCCGGAGTACAACGCGCACGACGCCATTAACTACGGTATAGTGGACGGCTATAACCCGTTCCACCCGTCGCCCACGCCGGGAGACCCGAGCGACGATATAATCGTAGGCGTGGAGAGCGGCGTTACGGGCATAACCAAGCAGATGGTCGCGCAGAAGTCCATCCGCACCGTGACGAGCTGGCGCGGCGCCTGGCCGAACGGCACGCCCACCTACGGGCAGTGGAAGACCACGCCGCAGACCAATCCCGGCGAGACGGCTGTTCTGGAAGGCGTGAATACGGGCGGCATTGCGGCCGAATGGGCTTACGATTTCCAGTACCGACTGCGCGTCTCGAACAACACGGACGCGAGCAACAGAGAGGATACGTTTGAGATTCTCGATACGCTGCCGCAGGTGGGCGACCACACGATTATTCCGGATCCGAACGGCAACCTCGCCGAGCGCTACAGCGAGTTCGCGGACGAGGTGGTGGGCGTGCGTGCGCCGGCCGGTTACACGGTGGAGTTCTTAGTGAGTGACGATCCCATCCCGGGCGTGCTTACGGACATAGGCCGGGCCGTGCCCGGAAACCTGAATGAGGTGGAGCCTGTACCGGACGGCGTGATAGACGCGGCGGACGTGGAGCTGTTCTTCGATAATCCGTCGTGGTACGGATACAACGCGACCTGGTATTCCGGCGTGCGCAGCGCCACGCTGTCCACGACCGGCCCGAATGCCGAGGACTACTTCCTGCTGGCGGACGCGGGCGTGAGCATAGACCCGACCAAAGTGCGGGCCATCCGCATTCGCGGTACTTCCAACCTGCGCCTGTACGAGAACAACTCGCTGAACATCTACATAGACATGCACGCCCCGGATGAGGGCGAGGACCAGGGCGGCCCGTCGGTGGGCGCGCGCGCCATAAACGATTTCGTGTGGAAGTGCAACCAGCAGAACCGCTATCTGGAGGTGCCCTCGGTATTCAACGAGGTGGCGGCGTTCCCGGCCACGGTGCATATCAAGAAGGTGGCGGACGGCTCGAACCTGGCGCTGGCCGGCGCGAAGTTCGGCATATTTGACACGAGCACGGATACGCTGCTGCAGGTGAAGACCACGAACGCCACGGGCGACGCGACCTTTACCGGCCTCATGCCCGGCAACTACTATATTCAGGAGCTTGAGGCGCCAGCCGGATACGAGCTAAGTACCGACACGTGGAATGTCACGGTGCAGACCAAGGCTGTCGCGTGGGAGTATGACGTCTCCTCCGTACCGTTCCCCATCTACGCGGACGCCAATGAGGACGGCATACCGGATATAGCCGGTCCGGACGGGAAAGTCGGGACGGCGGATGATACGAATACGCCCGCTACCCAGGACGCGGTGGGCGCGGTAAGCGGAAGCGGTACGCCGGGCGTATGGCTGCCGGGGCCCGACGGAAAGCTCGACCACACGCACATTGGCACCGGCACCGCCATAAGTAGTGACGACATATTCCAGACGGCCACACCGCTTAAGGATACGTCCAAGACCTCAAGCCTGCGCCTCAAGAAGGTGGCCTTGTCCGAGACCGACCTTACGACCACGGCGGGCGCGCTGGCGGGCGTGCGGTTCGGGCTTTATAAGGACGCGTCCTGCACGGCGAACTCGCTGGTGAGCGAGCAGGTGACCAACAGCGGCGGATTTGTCACCTGGGATAACCTGCCGCCGGGCGTGTACTACTATAAGGAACTGGCCACGGCGACCGGATTCGTCTACACGTCTCCGGCCGCGGTCATGGGCCCCGTGCTTATAGGCGAGGGCTACGGCGACGCCGCGTATATGGGCGGCTATCACGAATCGTACCAAGTGGGCGACGTGGCGAATGTGCCCATAGTCCTGCCGGTCTCCCGCGGCGCCATAACGCTTGAGAAGGTGGACGGCACGGCGGCGGCCGACCCGATTTCCGGTGTCTCGTTTACGATTACCCGGGATGCCATCTCCCTTTACGAGACGGCGCTTGTAAACGCAAACGACCCGCAGAAACTCAAGAGCTCCACCGAGTGGCGCAGCTATTCCCAGACCGGGACCACGGACGTGAACGGGCAGATACAGCTGAGCGGCCTTTTAACGACGTACGGCGGCGTGGTCTACTACGTAGAGGAGACCGTTTCTTCCGGCACGCTGCAGAAGATACGGTTCGCGGTCACGGTCTATCCGGACCGGACGGAGCTTGTGGCGGGAAGCGTTTACTATTACAGCGGCGGCGTATGGAAGCTGCCGGCTACCGCGGGGCTTACGGAGGCGAATCTGGCGTTTGACCACGTGGCGACGAATCCGAATGCGACGTCCGTGACGGCCGTCAACGCGCTAGCGCCGGTGAGCATTCTGAAGCTGGGCTTTAACATTACGGACTATACGGCGCAGGCCAAGCATCCGACGGACCTTACGGCCGCGGACGGCAGCGTGCTTGCTGGCGTGGTCTTTAAGGTGTACGAATTCGATTCCGGCGCCGCGGACGGACGCGGTGCGTATGTGGCCACCGCCACGACGAGCGCGGTGGGGCAGGCGACCATAGACAGCCTGCAGGTGGGCAAGGCCTATCTTCTGCACGAAGAGACCCTGCCGGCCTATTACTTGGACGGCGTGCAGCGCGATACGCTCTTCCGGTTAGACGCGCAAGGAAACGTGGAAGGGTACGTGACGGTGGATAATGCGGCCGACCCGCGGTATCCGGGATACTGGACGCCCTTCGTGAGCGGCAAGGTGACGGTGGGCAACACGCCGGCGCCGGTGCCCGCGCAGCTTAAGGTAACCAAGATTCAGACCGAGCCGCAGGGCAGCGGGGTAGCGAGCAGCGCCACGGCCAACCCGTTTGTGACCACGGACGGCGCGGTGGGCATAAAGTTCTACATAGAGGTGTGGGATACGAACACCATGGGCTGGATTCCGTACGCGACGCAGCCCTGGATTATAACGAGCGACGGCACTGGCGGCACGTACGATCCGGCCACCGGCACCGGGAGCGTTTATCCGGACGACAGGGGTACGCTCGATCCGTCCGACGACGGCACGCAGACGCTCCGCAAAGGCCAGGCGTGGCTCGGGGACATAAAGCCCGGACGCTACCGGATTACGGAGCAGTCCGAGGACGACGCGCCCATAAACGGCGCCTATCTGCCGCAGACCAAGAGCTACGAGTTCACGGTAAACCCGGCGCAGCTGAGCGCCGTAGGGCAGCAGTTCACCTACGAGTTTACCAACACGCCGGTAACGCCGGTCATGGTCAAGGGCGATTATGTGGGCACCTACGATAAGAACGACACATACAGCAACAGGCAGCTCACCGAGGCGTATAACCAGCTGAATACGGCGGGCGCGCATCCGCACGAGATGGTCCGCAGCGACGGAAAGATCGACTTGATTGCGGGGCTTTCCGGGGCGGTCTTTGAAATGCGCGAGTACAGCAGCCCGAACTCCACGGCCGCGGGCGGCCTGATCGGGGTGTGGACGGTTACTTCCGGCACGGACGGCACGTTCGACTTTTCGGTTGCGGTGCCGCAGGTGCTCGACGGGACGAGCACCGTGAGCCCGGCGTTTGCCGGCTTTAACGAGGCGCATTGCTACAGCTTTACGGAGATTACGGCGCCCGCGGGCTATGACCTGAATAACACGGTCACCTACTACTATCCGACCTACGAGAAGGCCAGCATGTACGTGAACGGCGGCAAATGGATTTCGCTGGAGAACAAGGTGCCCACGCACAAGCTCACCGTTAGCAAGTACGCGGGGGACACCATGGAATCGCTGGCGGACACGGAGTTTGCGCTCTACTATCCGGACGGCACGCAGGTGTTCACGGATGAGAACGCCGCGCTTTATCCCACGTTTAAGACGGACGCGAACGGCGTGCTCGAGCTGCCCAACCTCTCACCGGGCACCTACTACCTCAAGGAGGTGGCGGCGCCGGTGGTGGGCGGCAACACGAACTACTACGAGGTCAAGGAAGGCTACTACAAGATAGTCATTACGGGCACGGCGGATCAGCGCACGGGCGCGGCGCCGGCGGATGCCCATCAGACGGATCTGATTGCGGCGGATCCGGATAACACGATTTACCCGAACGTGCTCACCACGTCGGGCGACGCGTACGCCGTGGTCTACGACGCGCGCACCCCCGACCCGTACACCGTGGAGATTTCCAAGCGCCTCAGTGGCAACGCGGCGGCGCGGTCCTGGCTACCGGGTACGGACGGCATACTCGACGAGAGCCACGGCGGCGGCACGGGCGACGTGAGCGCGGACGACGTGCTTACGGGCGCGGATACGTTCTATTTCAAGATGGAGTACAGCACGGACGGCGGCATCACGTGGAAGTGGTACGGCATGGACGGCGCCACGGCCACGGGCCTACCGTACACGCACCTGCTCGGCGACAGCGACGACACGGGTTTCCAGGACTTCACGGATAACGCCGGTCTCATAGTCCTTATGGCGGACGAGCGCGCGCTGATTGCGGCGGGCTTCCCGCAGGATACGCTCTACCGGATTACCGAGGTGGATGCGGCGGGCGGCGCGCTTTCCGGCTGGTATACGCAGATTACGCAAAACGGCACGGACGTTACGCCCGCCTACGGCGCGGTGCAGGATACGATCACCGGACAGATGGCCGGAAACGAAGAAGTGGAGTTTACAAATGTCAAGTCTACGGACTTTACATTCGGTAAGTACGCGGCCACGGATGGCGGGACGGAAATCCCGCTGCCGGGAACGGAATTTACGGTGTATCGCTGCGCGGTGCTGGCAGACGGGAACGCGGCGAACGACGCAGGCCATGTGCACAGCGTCTTTGGCGACAATGAGGCGTCCGGCTACTGCTGGGAGGTCTACGCGACCGCCACGGCAGACGCTTCCGGAAACGTGACCGTGAAAGACCTGCGCTACTACGGCGCGGACCTGAACGACGACGGGAATCCGGACGGGGATCTTTATATCCTCGCGGAGACCGGCACGCTGCCGGGCTACAGCATACCGCTCGGCTACTGGGAGCTGCACGTGAATCCCTACGTGGCCCTGCCGGAGGATCAGGTGCACAGCATAACCGGGAAGAAGAACGGCGGGGTGCTGCCGCCGGCGTTTGAACTGGGCGACTGGGATCTGGATTCCGGTACGCCGGATACCTACCGGGTGCAGAACGTCCGCGCGCCGCTCTATCCGCTCACGGGCGGAAAGACGCACGCGGCGCTCTTCGTGCTGGCGGGCCTGCTGCTTGTGGGCCTGGGCTTCGCGTTTATGCGGCGGCGCCGGGAGACGGCAGGGCGCGTGCAGATTCGCGGCGTGCTCACCTTGCTCAGCCTCGCGCTCATTCTCGTGGCGGGCCTGGGGTTCGCGCGCGGGAGTGCGACGGTGGCCTATGCGGATCCGTCCACCGGTTCCATAACCATCCACGATTATGTGGGCGAGGAGACGGGCAGTCGCAGCACGGGCGAGACGTTAAGCCCCACGGACACGAGCAGCTTCTTTAACGACACGTCCAGCTATCGGCCGCTTTCGGACGTGCAGTTTGAAATCGTGCAGGTGATAGAGGACGGCAGCGTGGCTTCTTCGGCCGCGCTCTACATAGACGAAAACGGCATCAAGTACGTGGCCAAGACGCCGGTGGTAACCGCCACCGCCATAACGGGCGCGGACGGCACGGCGACGTTTACGGGACTGCCGCTGGGGACCTACCTTGTGCGGGCGCTTCCCTCGGCGCGCGTTATGAACACGCAGGGCGCGTTCCTCGTGCGCATCCCCACGCAGCTGGATAACGGCGATGTGCTCTACGACGTGGCGGTCTACCCCAAGAACGAGGTGGTGGCCATCCGCAAGAGCTACTCGGACGACCCCTTCCTGCGCGGCAGCTGGTATTCCGGGCGCTTCACCGCGCAGGTGGCGCAGTGTCTGGGCGACAGCTTAGACGCGCAGCTTGCGCCGGACGCGAACCGCCTGGCGGACATAGAACAGTACGGCAGCGCGAACATAGGCGACGTGGCGGAGTGGGATGTGGCAAGCACCATTCCGGACGGCGTGGCGGACCTCGCGTACTACACGGTGACCGACCGATACCGGCCGGGGCTCACGGTGCTGGACAGCGCGGACCATCCCATAGAACTGTGGGCCTTTGCGGCGGATAACGACGCGGTGAACTATCCCACGCTCGCGCCCCTGCAGCTGAAGCGGGGCGTGGACTACCTGCTGGAGGTAAAGACGCTCACGGCGAGCGATATGACCCTGCCGGTGCAGGACGCGGCCTCGGCGCTCAGCGCCTACTACGATTCCGCCGCGACCTACATCTACCGGCACGATGATTTAGACACGCACACGGTCGGTTCCCATACGGCGTTCCCGTACCTGTTCGGCACTGTAAGTGCGAACGCGTACGATGAGCCCGGCGTGACCGTGGTGCAGTATACGCTTACGGAGACGGGCATGCAGCGGCTTGCCGCCGCGGGTGGGATGCCCGGCTACCGGATACTGGAGCTCACCGTGACCACGCGGCTCGCAAGCGACATAGCGCTGGTTACGGAACTGCACAACCCGGCCATGCTCACGGTCAAGGCCAAGCCCGTGACGGTGGGCGGCATATCGCCCGGGAGCCTCTCGCCGCTTGACGCTTCGAACCCGGATCCCATAGAGCTCATGGCGGAGCATCCGGAGATTCACACGGGCGTGCTCAAGGTGGTCAAGCGGGAGCTGGGCACCACCACGCCGCTTGCGGATTGTACGGTGAAGCTCGTGAAGAAGACCAACGGGTCGCTGAATTCCGCGGCGCAGTTCGCGGCGGACAAGGCTGCACAGCAGGCCTACAACCTGAAATACTACGGCGTAAGCAGCGAGTACGTGCTCACCTGGGACGGGACAAATTATGTGGACTGGCAGGAGACGACCGGGACCGACAATCCCGCCACGCCCGGCGTAAACGAGACGGGGCTGGCGGAGTTTATTGGCGTCGCCTACGGAGACGATACCACATCCCATCCGTTCCGCGGATACGGCCTGCTGTCGGACAACACCAGCTCGCTTCTTGACGCGTACTCGGAGTACTGGATCGTGGAGGTGGCCGCGCCGGCCGGCTACGAGCTCGCGGGACCCTGGGCGGCAAGGGTGGACCAGTATCACACGCGGGAGGCCGGACCGGTTTACATCTATGACCCGAAGAGCACGGACGGCGGCAGTTTCTGGACCGGCGATCCGAGCAGGCCCATGTTCTGGGTGGAGGTAGCGCTCGCAGCCCTGCTGATAGCGGGACTCGCGTTTATATATAGAAGACGGCATACGAAAATGAGGCAGGAATCTTAACGTATTCGTATCAAGAGAAAAGGCAAAGGTGAAGAAAATGAAAGGGAAGAAGAATCAGGGAAAACGGAGTGTGATATCGTTCGTGCTCGCCTTGACGGTCGCGCTTATGTTTGCGCTGCCCGCCGCGGTTTTTGCGAATGAAACGGTCGTGGACCCGAACGAAACGGGGAGCATTACCATTCACAAGTATCTGCTGGATGGCACGTATCCCACGCTGCGAAACGACGGAACCACTATGACGGCCATAGGGATTCCGAGCGACGCGCAGCAGCTGGGCGCGGTGGACGGGGTAACGTCCATAGGCGGTGTGTATACGGGCGTCAAGTTCGATGTGACCAAGGTCGTGCCGCTGGATGCTGCCGACACCACCACGACGGTGGTCTTTACGTCCGACGGCGTGCGGTACGGGAAGGACACGTCGTGGAACGGCGGGATCGCGCTCACGCAGACGACGGCCGCCTCTAACGGCGAGACCACGTTCATCAATCTGCCCGTGGGCATCTACCTCATCCACGAGCAGAAACCGCCCATGGTGGTACGACCGGCGGACGACTTCCTCGTGAGCGTCCCGACGACCATCCAGGGCAGCACGGACAACACCAATACGCCCGACATTGACGAGAGCAAGGACTACCTGCTCTACGATGTGCACGTGTATCCCAAGAACGAGGACATAGGCATAAGCAAGAAGGTGGGCACGGGCGTGGACACCGCGAGCGGTACGCCGGGTCTGCAGGAGAACAAGACGGACTCGCGCGGCGCGGATTATGACGAGCCGGTCAACTGGTACATAACGGCTGACCTGCCGCCGCAGATCGCGGACAACGCGTCGAACTACACCATCTACGATACGTACGCGGCGGGGCTGGCCTACGTGCCGGGGAGCGTGGAGATAACCGTGGGCGACGAGACGACGCACAGCCACACGGACTACACTTATCCGGCCACCAAGCCTACGCTGACCGAGGGTACGGATTACTACGTCTACTTCTACAACAACACGACGCTGAACAGCGACGGGCTTGCGACAGGCGGCGGCTACCTGAAGATTGTCTTTACGGACACAGGCCGCGCGAAGCTGGGCTTCAACGCCGTGAACGACTATTACGAGGCTACAGCGCCGGACGGCACGCTGGTGGACATTACTTACTACAAGACGCTGGAAGTCAAGCTCACCACGCAGGTGCTGCCTTCCGCGGCGCTCAACACGGCGCTCGAGAACAGCTCCTCGCTCAAGTTTGTGAACGACCCGAGCTATGAGGAGACCACGACCGGTCACGGACCGGAGACGTATCCGGATAACCCGCCCTACGATCCGGACTATCCGAACCTGCCGCGGTATCCGGAGGACCCCACGGATCCTACCACGCCGTATGATCCGACCGATCCGTCCAACAGTACCAATCCGCTGGTGGACCCGGACGGGAACAATCCGTCCTATCCGTCCACGCCGGAGAATCCCTCCGTTCCCACGCCGGTGGAGCGCGTGAGCGAGGAGCCCTTCGTGTATACGGGCGCGCTGCGGATCGTGAAGGAGGACGCCAAGGACCATTCCATTACGCTTACGGGCGCGGCCTTCAAGCTCGTGCCGGTAGACGCGGATTATGCGGCGGCGGCGGCCAACTGGGATGGCGGCACCGTGGGCAGCGGCAAGCTCACGTTCAGCTACACTCAGTACCAGGCGGACCTCGCGGCTTCCACGGCGCAGAATCAGGCCGTGCTGGATGCCTCCGTTTCGAGCGGATTCGTACAGCGGTCGAACGGCAGCGGCGGCTATGTAGACTACGAGGTGACCACGGGTACGGACGGCATAGCCACGTTCGCGGGACTGTCCTACGGGATACAGAACGCTACATCTGCACAGAATGAGGTGGGCGCCACGACCGCGTATTACTACTTGGTGGAGGTAAACGCGCCTAAGGGCTATAACCTGCCCGATGTGAACACCACGCCCATCGTGGCCGTGAACTACACGTCCTTTGACAGCGACCCGACCAACGTCACGTACGACCCGGTCTCGCCGACCGAGATCTACAACAGCAAGTCCTTCCTGCTGCCTTTCACCGGCGGCAAGGGGTCCATCCTGTTTGTCGTGGCGGGCATAATCCTGATTGGCGCCGGCCTTGCGCTGATCGTGGGGAGAAGGAAGAAAGTTGCCGAATAAAGGATTATACTATGCTCTATGAAGAGTAAAACGATACGAATAATTGCCTTGATATTGATAGTTGCAGGGGTAGGCATTTTCGCCTACCCCTGGGTTTCTTCGTGGTGGAACGAGCGTGCCTCCCGCGAGGTGGTGGCGCAGTATGCCGAGGATGCGGCCGTGCTCACGCCCGCGCAGATAGACGAGGAATTCGAGATTGCGTACGCGTATAATCTCAAGGTCTCGGGGCTTGCGCCTTACGATCCGTTCTCCGAGAAGGAGCCCGTGCCGTTTCCCGAGTACGCCGAGATTCTGGCGCCCGGCGGCAGCGCGGTCATGGCCTATATAGAGGTGCCTTCGATAGACTTATCTTTGCCGGTCTATCACGGCGTGGCGGACAGCGTGCTTGCGCGCGGCATAGGCCATATGCCCACCACGGCGCTGCCCGTGGGTGGCGAGGGGACGCACTGCGTGCTGGTGGGGCATAACGCGATTCCTTCGCGGGAGCTCTTCACGCATTTGGACAAGGTTAAGAAGGGGGACGCGATTATTATCCATGTGCTGGACCGCACGCTGGGCTACCGCGTGGATCAGATTACCGTGGCTAAGCCGGAGGATACGGAGGCGCTGCTGCCGGTGGCGGGGAAGGACTATCTCTCGCTCGTGAGCTGTACGCCGTACGGGGTGAACTCGCACCGGATTTATGTGCGCGGCGTGCGCGACGACTCGGTGATCGGGGAGACTGTGGCGCCGGCGGGGCCGCTGATACCGGGCAAGGTGCTGGTGGCGGGGTTGGTTACAGCCGTCATCATGACGGGCATATTGATAGTAGTATACCGCCGCAGAAAACGCCTGGATTCCCGGGACAAGCCCGGGAATGACGACGGTGTGAACGCGGGGAATGACGACGGTGAGAACGCGGGGAATGGAGAGAGCGATGCGTAGGCGGGGGGTGCTCGTGGCGGTCTTGATTACCGTCGGGGTGTGCCTGGTCGCGTACCCCTTTGTGGCTATGTGGCTCAGCACGCGCGCGGCGGACGAGCTGATTTCCGCTTACGAAAAGCAGGTGCAGCAGACCTCCGCCGTGAACCTGGCGGACGAGCTGGAGCGCGCCCGCGCCTATAACGCCGCGCTTACCGGCGAGGAGGTGCGCGACCCCTTCGTGGCGGGCAGCGGAATCGCCTATCCGAACAACTACGAGAGCGTGCTGAACCTGGACGCGAACGGCGTTATGGGCTATCTGGAGATTCCCGCGCTGGACCTGGCCGTGCCCATCTACCACGGCACTTCGGACGCGGTGCTCGATAAGGGCGTGGGCCACATTCCGGAATCTGCGCTGCCCGTGGGCGGCGAGGGCACCCGCTGCGTTCTCGCGGCGCACCGCGGCCGGATGGGCCGCGAGCTGTTCACCAATGTGGACAAGCTCAAGAAGGGGGACATCTTCCTGCTGCATGTGCTGGGCGAGACCTATGCCTATAAAATTGTAAAGATTGAAATCGTGGAGCCGGAGCAGCTCGTGGACATCCGGCCCGAGGAGGGGCGCGACCTGTGCACCCTCATGACCTGCACTCCGCTCAACATAAACTCCCACCGCCTGCTCCTGCACGGGGAGCGCACCGAGTACACCCCGGACCTGCTGGCCGGCGTGCCCGCGTCCCACGGCCTCTCGGCCTACGAAAAGCAGCTGATCGCGGCGGGGCTCATTGGCGCAGCAGTGATCGGCGGCGTTGTTTGGATTCGCCGCCGCCGCAAACGCAGCTAATATGTTAAAATGAAATAACGGTATTGCAGCGAAAAGGGGAAATTGCCATGGCTACTCTGATTATCAACGGCAAGCTCATAACCCGCGACGCGCAGCGTCCCTTCATCGAAGACGGCGCTGTGCTTATCAGCGGCGAAACGATCCGGGCTGTAGGCGACAGCACCAGCCTGCGTAGCGAGTATCCCGCCGCGGACGTCATTGACGCCAAGGGGCGGCTGGTTATGCCGGGATTCATAAACACCCACATGCACTATTACAGCACGTTTGCGCGTGGCATGAGCGGCGGCGGGCGGCCTGCCACTACCTTCGGCGAGGTTCTGCGCGGGCTCTGGTGGCGGCTCGACAAGGCGCTTACGCTCGAGGACGTGTATTACAGCGCGGCGGTGCCCATGCTGGACCAGCTCCGGATGGGCGTGACCAGTGTCATAGACCACCACGCCAGCCCGCACGCGGTGCGCGGCAGCTTAGTGACCATAGCCGAGGCCGCGAAGATGGCGGGCATTCGCAGCAACCTGTGCTACGAGGTTTCCGACCGCGACGGCGAGACCATAGCCCAGGAGGGCATAGACGAGAACGTGGATTTCCTGCGCTACTGCAAGGAACGCGACGACGATATGATTAAGGGTCTGTTCGGCATGCACGCACAGATGACCATCTCCGCCGGTACGCTTCTGCGCGCGGTGGAGGCGGCCGGGGCGGAGGACGCGGGCTTTCACATTCACGCGGCGGAGGGCATAGAGGACGTGGTCGACGCGCTCGCCAAGCACGACCTGCGCGTCGTGGAGCGGCTCTTCCGTTACGGCGTGCTGAACGATAAGTCCATAGCGGTCCACTGCGTGCACGTGACACCGGAGGAGATTGGCATGCTGGCGGTGAGCGGCGTGGCTGTGGTGCATAACCCGGAGTCGAATATGACCAACGCGGTGGGCGTCTCGCCTGTTTTGACAATGATGGAAAAGGGGGTCCTCGTGGGCCTTGGCACGGACGGGTATACCGCCGATATGACGGAGTCGCTTCGCGCGGCGCACGCCATACACAAGCACGCGGCGGGCATTCCGTCGGCAGGCTGGGCCGAGCCGCACCAGATGTTCTTTGAGAATAACCGCACGATTTTCAACCGGTACCTTGACGGCAAGACGGGTATGCTGGCGGAGAATTACTACGCGGATTTGATTATCGTGGATTACGATCCGCCTACGCCGCTCGGGGCGCAGAACATAGACGGGCACATGCTGTTCGGTGTGACCGGCAGGCAGGTGGACTGGACCATAGTTAACGGCAAGGTGCGGATGAAGGAACGCGAGCTTGTGGGCATAGACGAGGAGAAGATTCGTGCCGAGTCGCGGGAGCGCGCCCGGCAGCTTTGGAGCAGGCTTTAGATGGAACTAACGGTTAACGGGAACCGAATAGAAATACGCGAGGCGGATGCGGAACGGTCGCTGCTGCGGTTTTTGCGCGACGAGCTTAAAATCACCTCGGTTAAGGATGGCTGCTCGGAAGGCGTGTGCGGCACGTGTACGGTGCTCATAGGCGGCAAGGCCGTGAAAGCCTGTACGCGTAAAGTAGGAAAGCTTGACGGCAGCGAGGTCCTTACGGTCGAGGGGCTGAGCGAGCGGGAGCGCGCGGTGTATGCACACAGCTTCGCTTCGGCGGGCGCCGTGCAGTGCGGGTTCTGCATACCGGGCATGGTGCTCGCGGCCAAGGCGCTTTTAGACGTGAATACGAGCCCCACGCGCGCGGAGGTTAAGACGGCCATCCGCGGCAACATCTGCCGCTGCACCGGCTATGTAAAGATAGAGGAAGCCATCCTGAAGGCGGCGGACTTTTTCCGCACGGGCGCGGCGGTTCCGCCGGATACGGGCCTCGGGAAAATCTCCGAGGACATCCCGCGGGTGGACGCGGCAGAAAAGGTTCTCGGGCTTGGGAAGTACGCCGACGATATCTACTTGGACGGCATGCTGTATGCCAAGGCGCTCCGGGCGCCGGCGCCGCGCGTGCTTGTAGAGCATATCGACCTTACGCAGGCGCTTGCGCATCCGGACTGCGTGCGGATTCTCACCGCGAAGGACGTGCCGAACAACAAGATAGGCCACATAAAGCAGGACTGGGACGTGATGATAGCCGAGGGTTGCGAGACCCGCTACGTGGGCGACGCGCTGGCCTTGGTCTGCAGCACGCGGCAGGAGAGCTTAGACGAGATAATCGCTTTGATTAAGTTAGACTATGAGGAGCTTACACCGGTTACGAGCCCGGCGCAGGCCCTCGCGGAGGGCGCGCCCATGCTCCACGAGGGCGGGAATGTCATGAGCATGGAACACCTGCTGCGCGGGGACCCGGACGGTGCTATAGCGGCGGCGGCCTACGTGGTGCACGAGAAGTTTTACACCCCGCATAACGACCATGCCTTTATGGAGCCGGAATGCGCGGTGGCGGTGCCGGTGGGCGAGGACGGATTGCAGCTTTATACGGGCGGGCAGTCGGTCTACGACGACCGGCGCGAGACGGCCAACATGCTTAAGATTCCCGAAGAGAAGGTCCGCGTGACGTCCATGCTCGTGGGCGGCGGGTTCGGCGGCAAGGAGGATATGAGCGTGCAGCACCACGCGGCGCTCATGGCCTGGTACACGAAGAAGCCGGTCAAGGTGAAGTTCTCCCGGCAGGAGTCCATAGCCTATCACACCAAGCGGCACGCCATGGAGACGGAGTTTACCGTGGCCTGCGACGCGGAGGGACGGCTCACCGCCATGAAGGCGCGGCTGCTCGCGGATACGGGCGCCTACGCCTCGCTCGGGGGACCGGTGCTGCAGCGCGCGTGCACGCACGCGGCGGGCCCGTATAACTATCAGAATGTGGACATTCTGGGTCAGTCGATATATACGAACAACGTGGTCTCCGGGGCCTATCGGGGGTTTGGCGTGACGCAGAGCTGCTTCGCCATGGAGACCTGCCTGAACCTGCTCGCGGAGAAGGTGGGCATATCGCCCTGGGAGATTCGCTACAAAAACGCGCTCCGTCCGGGCGATGTGATGCCCAACGGACAGATAGCGGACGAGAACTGCGCCATGGCCGAGACGCTCGAACTTATCAAAGAAGATTTTGAAAGCCACCCGCGCGCCGGGATAGCTTCCGCGTGGAAAAACAGCGGCAAGGGCGTGGGGACGGACGATACGGGGCGCTGCCTGCTCTCGGTGGAAGGAGGCAAAGTGCACGTTCGCACTTCTGCCGCCTGCATGGGACAGGGCGTCGGAACGGTTTGTATGCAGATGGTCTGTCAAGCTACGGGCTTGACACCCGTGGACATGGTGGTGGAGGCCCCGGATACGGTGCGCACCCCGGACTCCGGGACGAGTACCGCCTCGCGCCAGACGGTGGTCACGGGCGAAGCGAGCAAGCGCGCAGCCGAACAATTGGCGGCGGCGCTTAAAGAGGGCAGGACGTTGGCGGACCTTGAGGGACAGACGTACTACGGCGAGTACTTCGCACAGACGGATGCCATGGGGTCGGACAAGCCGCACCCGGTGAGCCACGTGTCGTACAGCTTTGCCACGCAGGTGGTGCTGCTGGACGAGGCGGGGAAGGTGGAGAAGGTCATAGCGGCCTACGACGTGGGGAACCCCGTGAACCCCAGGTCGTGCGAAGGACAGATAGAAGGCGGGATCGTCATGGGGTTGGGCTTCGCGCTCACGGAGGACTTTCCCATAGAGGGCGGGAGACCGCTCGCGAAAATCGGCACGCTGGGACTGCTACGCGCGCCGGACGCGCCGCCCATAGAAGTGCGGTTTACGAAAATCAGCGAAGAGCGCGAGCTCGACAAGGCCTACGGGGCCAAGGGGGTGGGCGAACTGTGCCTGATTCCCACGAGCCCGGCGGTGGCGCACGCGTACTACCGGTTGGATGGGACGCTGCGAACCAGGCTGCCGCTCGCGCATACGGCATACAGGAAATAAGGAGGGGTATGAAAGCGATCAGCGAATCGGTGGTCAAGAAGGACCATAAGGAGAAGATGAACGGCAGCGCGCTTTACGTGGGCGACTTTCCTACGGAGGGCATGCTGCACGGCAAGCTTGTGCGCTCGCCGCTGGCCCACGCGCGGATACTGTCCGTTACGCTACCGGACCTGCCGGCCGGGTATTTCTACGTGGATAAGGACGACGTGCCGGGCGAGAATATCGTGCACGTGGTGCAGGACGATTCGCCCGCGTTTGCGGACGGCGAGGTGCACTACATAGGAGAGCCCGTGGGCATGCTTGTGGGACCGGACGAGGCGGTTACGGCGCAGCTGGCCGGGGCCGTGCATGTTCAGTACGAAGAGCTGCCGGCGGTGCTGGACATGGAGGAGAGCCGTGTTAACTTTTTTGATTATCATTATAGCCGCGGCGACACGGCAGCCGCGTTCGCGGAAGCGGACCGGATTTTTGAAGAGACGTTCACGACGGGCTACCAGGAGCAGGCCTATCTCGAAACGCAGGGGATGATAGGCGTCTTTGACGCGAGCAAGGTATCCGTGCACGGAAGCCTGCAATGCCCGTACTACGTGCATACGGCGGTGGGCAAGGTGCTGGGCGCCGCGGCGGCCGGCGTGCAGATTCTGCAGGACTATACCGGCGGCGGGTTTGGCGGCAAAGAGGCCTTTCCTTCTTTCCTCGCGGCGCAGACGGCGGTGGCCGCGTACAAGGTGGGCGGCAGGCCGGTGCGCGTGGTCTTTGACCGGCGCGAGGATATGGAGTTTACGAGCAAGCGGCACCCGTCCAAAAACACGTACCGGGTGGCGGTCAAGGACGGGCGGATTACCGCCATGGACATAGATGTGCGGTTTAACTCCGGGGCGTTTACCACGCTTTCGCCGGTGGTGCTGCAGCGCGGGATTATCGCCGCGCCGGGCGTGTATAACGTGCCCAACCTCACCGTGCGCGGGCGCGCGGTAAAGACGAACACCATGCCCACGGGGGCTTTCCGGGGGTTCGGCGCGCCGCAGACCTTCTTCTCCGTGGAGGTCCTCATGGACCACATGGCACGGGCGCTGGGCAGGGATCCGCTCGAGTTCAGGCGCGAGCACCTTGTCAAGCAGGGAGACTTGACATCCACTTCGGGCATCTACCACTATCCCGTGCCGCTGCCGGACATGATAAGCGAAGTGCTCGAGATGAGCGGGTACGAGGAGAAGCGGAAGCAGTACACGGCCCCGCAGACGGGGCGGTATAAGAAAGGCATAGGCCTGGCGCTGTGGTTTCACGGCGCAGGGTTTACCGGCAGCGGGGAGCGCGACTTTATCAAGGCGGTCACGGCCATCGAGAAGACGGCGGACGGCAAGGTGGAGATTCTCGCGAGCAACAGCGACATAGGGCAGGGCATCAAGACGACGTTTGCCAAGATTGTGGCGAGCGAGCTGGGGATTCCCTACGAGGAGATACTCATCCGCAACCCGGATACGGACCGCGTGCCGGACAGCGGGCCGACGGTGGCCAGCCGCAGCCTTATGGTGGTGGGCGAGCTGCTCCGGCGGGCGGCCATAAAGCTCAAGGAAGAGTGGAAGGACGGCGAGGCGCAGCGGGTGGAAGAGCATTTCGCGGAGCCGGATTTCATGATTCCGTTCAGCTTAGAGGACTTTCACGGCGACGCGTATCCGACCTATGCCTGGGCGGCAAGCGCAGTGGAAGTCAAGGTGGACAGCTTGACAGGCGTAAACGAGATTCTGGGCTGCTGGAGCAGCTTTGACGTGGGCACGCCCATAGACTATAACGTGGTGGTGGGCCAGATGGAGGGCGGCGTCCTGCAGGGGCTGGGCTACTCGTCCATGGAGCAGATGGCCTACGATGAGAAGGGCCGGATTCGCAACAACAGCTTTTCCGACTACATTATTCCCACCGCGGCGGACGTGCCGGTGCTGGAGGTACAGATGCACGTGGAGGAATACCCCTTCGGGCCGTACGGGGCGAAGGGCGCCGGCGAGCTGCCGCTCGTGGGCATTCCGGCGGCGTTCGTGAGCGCCATGGAGCAGGCGACGGGGAAGGAATTTTCGCACATACCGGTGAAAGCCGAGGAGACTTTAGACGTATGAACGGGCAGATTAAATTCATTTTGAACGGAAAGGACGTGGTGTACGCCGGCAGCGCGGCGGCGCGGCTTTTGGACGTGCTGCGCGACGAGTACGGCCTCACGGGCGTCAAGTGCGGCTGCAAGGAGGGCGAGTGCGGCGCGTGCGCGGTGCTCCTGAACGGCCAGCTCGTGAACAGCTGCATGGTGGCCATGGGATTTGTGGACGGAAGCATAGTGCTGACCATAGAGGGATATAAGGAGACGGCGCGGTTCGCGGCGCTGGACAAGGCGTTTGCGGAGACGGCGGCGGTGCAGTGCGGCTACTGCATACCGGGCATGGTCCTCGCGGCGGAGGCTGTGCTGGCGGAGAATCCGCACCCGGACGAAGCGACCATCCGGTCCGGTCTGTCCGGCAATCTATGCCGCTGCACGGGCTACAATGCCATTGTCAAAGCGGTGCAGGCTGCCGCAGAGGAGGGGGCAGGGCTATGGTAGGCGGATACATACCCTTCGGGATGCAGGAGGCGCTGGAGATTCTGGCGGGCGGCGGCTGCGTGCCTTACGCGGGCGGCACGGACCTCATGGTGAAGGAGAGCGCGGCGGACACGCGGTACGTTTTCCTGCACCGGATCCGGGACCTGAAGTGCATTACGGTGGACGCGGAGTATTTCATCTGCGGGGCCTGCTGCACGTACACGGAACTGCTGCGGAGCCGGCACACGCCCGCTATCTTAAAGGAAGCCATTTCGCAGATTGCGGCGCCGGCCATACGCAACACGGCGACCATAGGCGGGAACGTGGCCAACGCGAGCCCCAAGGCGGACGCGGCGCTCATCCTCATGGTTACGGACGCCCTCGTGCGCCTGCAGAGCAAGCGGGGTGTGCGGATTGTGCCAATAAAAGAGCTGTACCTTGGACGCGGCGTGGCGGACATTTTGCCGGACGAGCTGATATCGGAGTTCTGGGTGCCGCTGAGCCGGGCACGGCTGCCGTACTTCTACGAGAAGGTGGGGGCGCGCAAGGCGCTGGCCATATCGCGGGTCTCGTTTGCGGGGATTGCGGACGTTTCCGGCGGGCGCGTGAACCACGTGGCCACGGCGTTCGGTGCGGTAGAAGACGTAATCGTGCGCCGGGAGGAGATAGACGGGATGCTTACAGGGCTTTCGGTTGCGGAGGCGCAGGCCCTAAAGGGAGAGTACCTCGCTGCTTACGATGCGGCCATAAAGCCCATACGCGGGCGGGTGAGCGCGGAATACCGCAAGGCGGTGTGCGGAAACCTGCTCGGTGCGTTCTTCGACAGCCATATTAAATGAAAGAAAAAGGCGGCCCGATGAGCCGCCTTTTGTTATGTGCCTGTTTCCGGGTCGCTATGACTTGGTGAATGTCATGACGGTGTCGTCTTCCTCCATGGTCAGGGTGTTGCCGCTTAGCTTGGCATCCTGCGGAGAACCGTCCATGGTGAGGGTTACCACGCTGCTGCTCTTGGCCTCCCACGTACCCTCAGATACGGAACCCAGTACATCAATCGAGAAGGTGTGATCCTCATCCAGAACCATGCTGAATTCATAGCCGTATGCTTCGAGCGCGGACATATCCATTTCTTCACCGTCATCCACTATGCCGGTCAGTTTCCACGTGCCGACGAACTTCGAGTCATCCGACCCGCCGCAGCCTGCCAGTAGCACGCCCATGGCGAGTAGCAGAACCATGGACAGCACAACAATAACTTTTCTTGGACTTTTACCCTTCATTCCTTTACCTACCTTTCACTTACGATGGATACTCCCGACTATTATTATACTGGAAAATGAGCGATTGTTGCGAAAAAGAACTACTATTTAATATAGGAGTAACAATTTCAGCGGAAAGGTGCAGGGGGGCGGCAGAAATTTTGCGAAGCGCGCAAAATGTTGTTGACAGGCGCAAACTGCGTGAATATAATATAAAAGCTGACCCCAAACGAGAACAGCATTTTTCTTTTGCGGACGTCGGCACTGTACCTTGAAAACTGCATAGTGTAGAGATTTAGTCATACTTCAAGTTCGAGAAATTCGGACGGCTGCCCGCCTTGAATATGAGGAAGGGGCAGGAAGTAAGATTAATGATACAA
>JAISTV010000028.1 GCA_031272485.1 Eubacteriales Family XIII. Incertae Sedis bacterium | reverse complement strand
TCGAACTCATTCCACATACCACCGTAAAGCGTGGCACCTTCCATGGGGGCGCTCGTGTTCAGAATCGCGAAATCCGTATCCAGTGCTGTCCCGGAGAGGGTAAACTCGTTTACAACATTGATGGTCTCGGTATAGGTGATTACCTCGTTACCGGCATAAGGTGAACCTCCGGGAAGATAGGAGCCCGTACCGTCATTCGGAAGGCTTGTAATCGTGAGCGTTATGGTGTACGCCCCGGGAGCGCCCTTCGGAACGAAGCGCCAGTTGACTGGACCATAACCAGTGAAGAGCGTAAAGCTGCCCGCACTCCAAGAGTCAAACGTTCTCCAGCTGCCAGCATCTAGAATTTCAAGATTCCAGTCAGCAGCGGTTACGGCCCCTGCCGGCCCTACAATGCTAATCGTCGCGGTAGCTTCCACAAGCGCTGCGGCACTACCCGCTACGAACTCTGTAGTAAAGTCCGTCTCTTCACCGACCACAGCAGTTGTCGATGAGGCAAGGCTCACGTTCAAAGTGCCACCAAGGATGGTTCCTGTAGCACCCTGGGTCGAAACCCCTTGCGGCTCTGTATCCGCAAACACACCTGTCGGCGCTACGAGCAACACCAAAAGAATGGCGGTCGCGAACAGCGCCGTAAACTTACGCATAGTTTTCTTCATTTTGTCCTCCTTCATCCCCAAGGATTCAGATCGTCTAATTGTAGCCGATAATTCCACACCCAATGTATATTAATAGGTATAGAACAATTTTAATCCCCCCTAAGACCAAACGCAAGCACTTTTTTCACACAATCAACACTTTTTTTGATAACTTTTTCATGACCCCAAATTTACAAAAAAAAGGAGGCGCTGCCCCCAGCCGGACGCTCTTCCGTAAATCAAGCGGCCTGCCGTGTGAATGCCAACTCGGGAACGCTTGGCCGCATGCGTCTGCGCGGCCAACCGAGGGCAGTGCCCCGCAGGGGCGCCCGGTTCCCGATCGGCGTTCGCGTGGCAGGCCGTGGCAAGTCCTAAATAGCGTCCGGCCCCTTCTGCAGCGCCACCATGCCCGTCCGCGCAATCTCCAAAATCTTATACTTCCGCAGCAAGTCAATCAAAAGATCCACCCGCTCCGGCCGGTTTACAAACTCCAGCATGAGCGTGGAGTGCGAGGCGTCCACTATATCGCAGTCCATGATGCGGGCTATGTCTATAATCTCCCCGCGCTGCTTCTCGTCCGCCTTGACCTTGATGAGCACCAGCTCGCGCCGCGTGGTCTCTATGTGCGTGAGCGACTTGACCTTGAGCACGTCTATGAGCTTGTTCAGCTGCTTGGTAACCTGGTCGGCTATGTGCTCGTCGCCGTTTACGATTATGGTGATACGCGAAATCTTCGGGTCGTCCGTTTCGCCGACCGCCAGCGAGTCGATGTTAAAGCCGCGGCGGGCGAAGAGTCCCGAGATGCGGGAAAGCACGCCGGCGCGGTTTTCGACGAGTGCAGAGATGATGTGTCGCATGTTATCCTCCTTTAGATTACGCTCCTGCGAGCGTTGATTCGGTTTCTTCCACCGTCACGGCCAGCAGGTACGGGCCCTTGACCCGCGCCAGCTTCTTGATGGCCGCAAATGCCTCTTCCTTGTTTCTCACGTGTTCCGCCGGTATGCCGTACGCCGCCGCTATGGCCACGGGGTCGGGGCTGCCGGAAAGGTCCACCGCTATCTGGTTGTCCGCGTAGGAATCCGTCTGGATTTCCCGCACGAGCCCCAGCTTGCCGTTGACCATGACCACTATCTTAATATCCACTTCATGCTGCTTGAGCGTGGCCAGCTCCATGAGGGACATTTGAAACGAACCGTCGCCGCAGACCGCCACCGTAAACCGGTCCGGCGCCGCTATGCGCGCGCCTATGGCGCAGGGAATGGCGTAGCCCATGGTGCCCATGCCGCCGGTGGTCAGGAACCGCGCGCCCTCCGGGAGCTTTATGTTGCCCGCCGACCAGAGCTGGTTCTGTCCCACGTCCGCGCAGTAGATGTAGTCCGCCGGAATCTTCTTGGACAGGTAGTTTACAAAAGCCTTGGGGTTTACCGCACGCGCGCGGTCCGTGTAGTCCGTGGCGCGCGCCTTCTTCATGCGGGTGAGCCGCGCGGCCCACGCGTCATCCGCCACGGGCAGCTTCCTCTCCAGCAGCTGCCGGAGCACGTCCGCCAGATTCCCCACGATAGATAAAGAAGTGTCTAAGTTCTTTCCTATCTCCGCCGGGTCTATGTCTATGTGTACAATTTTCGTCTTGCGCTTGACCTTGTCCGGCAGCAGCACCGCCCGGTCGGAGACGCGCGCGCCCATGAGGATGAGCACGTCCGCCTCGCTTATGGCGTCGTTCGCCGTGGACTTGCCGTGCATGCCCACCTGGCCCATGTTGAGCGGGTGCGCGGTAGGCAGCGCGCCTATGCCCATGAGGGTGGTAACCACCGGGATGTTGGTCTTCTCCACGAAGCGCGTGAACACCTTCTCCGCGTGCGAGGAGAAAATCCCGCCGCCCGCACACACGAGGGGGCTTTCCGCACCCTTAAGCACGGAAAGGAATTTCGTGAGCTGCGCAGCCGGCGCCTTGCCTGGCACGCCGTAGCCGCGCACGGGCGCCTTGGCCGGAAACTCGAACGCCGCCTCTGCAAGCTGCACGTCCACGGGTATGTCTATGAGCACGGGCCCGGGCCTGCCGGTGGACGCTATTTGAAACGCCTCCTTGACTATGCGCGGGAGCGCCGCCGTGTCCTTAACTAAGTAGCTGTACTTGGTGAAGGGCTCCGCCGCGCCGGTGGTGTCCGCCTCCTGGAACACGTCGCGCCCGAGCAGGCTGGAGTGCACCTGGCCGGTTATGGCCACGAGCGGTATGCTGTCCGCATACGCGGTGGCGAGCGCGGTGAGCAGATTCACGGCCCCCGGGCCGGAGGTCACCATGCATACGCCGGGCTTTCCGGATATGCGCGCAAACCCGCTGGCCGCGTGGCCGGCGTGCTGCTCATGCCGCACGAGCACGTGCTTGATTTTCTTCGAGTGGGCGAGCATGTCGTACAGCGGCGCTATGGTCGCGCCGGGGTAGCCGAAGATATGCGTGACGCCCTCTTTTTCTAATGCTTTTACGATAGCCCTGGCACCGTTCACTTGCCTCACACCTCTGTCAATCTTTTAACTTGACAGTCCAACCGTGCGCGTCCGGCTCTGTGCCGCTCTGGATGCCGGTTATGGCATCGTAGAGCTTCTGCGAAAGCGCGCCAATCTTCCCGTCGTTAATAATCATATCCTTGTCCACGTAACGCAGCTCGCCCACAGGGCTTATGACCGCCGCCGTCCCGGACGCGAAAACTTCGTCCAGCTTCCCGGCCTCGTGGGCAGCCACAACATCGTCTATGGTAAAGCGCTCTTCCTTGACAGGCACGTTCCAGTCTTTCAGAAGCTGAATGACGGAGTCGCGCGTTATGCCGGGTAGGATGGTGCCCTCGAGCGGCGCAGTGTAGACCACGCCGTCCATGACAAAGAACGCGTTGGACGTGCCGATTTCTTCAATATACTTATGCTCCTTGCCGTCGAGCCACAGCACCTGCGTAAAGCCGAGCTGGTGCGCTTTCTCCTGCGAGGCAAGGCCGGTGGCGTAATTGCCGCCTATCTTCGCGAAGCCGGTGCCGCCGCGCACGGAGCGCACGTACTCGTCCTCCACGAAAATCTTGGTGGGCGCCATGCCGCCCTTGTAGTAGGAGCCCACGGGCGAGAGGATTATGCAGAAGATATAGGTGTGCGAAGGACGCACGCCGAGGAACGGCTCGTTGCCGAATATGAACGGGCGGATGTACAGGGACGTGCCCTCCAGCTCCGGAACCCAGTCCTTGTCAAACTCCACGAGCGCCTTGATGGCGTCCACGTAGAACTCCTCGTCGATAAGCGGAATGCACAGCCGCTCGTTGGTCTTGTTCGTGCGCGCGGCGTTCATGTCCGGGCGGAAGAGCTGCACCTGGCCGTCCTTGGTCTTGTAGGTCTTCAGGCCTTCGAACATCTCCTGCGCGTAATGCAGCACACAGGCCGCCGGGTCCAGCGGAATGGGGCCGTAAGGGACTATGCGGGCATCGTACCAACCGACGCCTTCCTTGTAGTCCATGAGAAACATGTGGTCCGTAAAGACATTGCCAAACTCCAGTGTGGACGGGTCCGGCTTGGCCTTGGGGTTGGGGGTCTTCTCGACCCGGATTTCGTATTTCATGTTGCGCCTCCTATACGATATTCTGATATTCCTCGATGAGACGGGTCCTGAGGCCCCAGAGCTCATCGGACAGATCCACATAATATGACTGCGGGTTCTCAAACCGCAGCAACTCCTCCCAGAGGGTGCCCACCTGCTCCACGCACGTGCGGCGGATGGTGTCTATATCCGGCAGCCGGTAGACCAGCTCGCCCTTGTCGAAAATCTGCTCGCGCAGCGCCACCGCGCGGAAGTTGTGCAGGGTCTTGCGCTTCCAGGTGAAGGACGGGTCGAAAATCACGAAGCCGTCTCCCTCGGGCGGGCCCTCGCTCTCGAGCGTGACCACGTCGGCCATAACGCGCCCGGTGTCCTTGTCGAAGAGGCGGTAGAGGTTCTTGTGGCCCGGGTTGGTAATCTTCTCTACGTTCTCGGAAATCTTCATCTTGGGGATGAGCTTGCCGTCAATTTCTATGGCGGCCATCTTATACACCCCGCCGAACACCGGCTCCGAGCGGGAGGTTATCAGCCGCTCGCCCACGCCGAAGGAATCCACCGCGGCGCCCTGCAGGATTATGTCGCGGATGAGCCACTCGTCGAGCGAGTTGGACACCACAATCTTGCAGTCCGCCAGGTCGTTCTGGTCCAGAATCTGGCGGCACATCTTCGTGAGGTACGTTATGTCGCCGCTGTCTATGCGCACGCCCATCTTCTGCGGCTTGAGCTCCTTGAACACGCGGATGGCGTTCGGGAGGCCGGAGCGCAGGACGTTGTAGGTGTCTATGAGCAGCGTGCAGTTATCCGGGTAAAGCTCCGCGTACTTGCGGAAGGCGTCGTACTCGGAGGGGAAGACCTGCACCCAGCTGTGCGCCATGGTGCCCAGCGCCGGGATGCCGTAGTCCTTCTCGCAGGCCGCACAGGCCGTGCCCACGCAGCCGCCTATGTACGCCGCGCGCGCGCCGAGGGTAGCCGCCGCCGTGCCGTGTGCGCGCCGGGTGCCGAACTCCATGACCGGCCGCCCCGCCGCCGCCCGCACGATGCGGTTCGCCTTGGTGGCTATGAGAGTCTGATGGTTGATGAGCAGCAGCAGCATGGTCTCTATGAACTGCGCCTGCAGCAACGGCCCCCGGACGGTAATCACCGGCTCGCCCGGAAAAATGGGCACGCCCTCGGGCACCGCCCACAGGTCGCAGGTGAACTTGAAGTTCACTAAGTATTCGAGAAATTCCTCGGAGAAGCCGCCCTTCCTCTGCAGGAACGCTATGTCCCCTTCGTCGAAATGCAGGTCCTCCAGATACCGGACTACCTGCTCCACCCCCGCCATTATGGCGAAGCCGCCCCGGTCGGGCACCCGCCGGAAGAACAGGTCGAAGTAGGCCGTATTCTCCTGCAGGCCCGCCTCGAAATAACCGTTCGCCATGCTGAGCTCGTAGAAGTCCGTAATGAGTGCGAGTTTCTTGTGATCCATCTAAGCGCCTCTGCTTTCCCTTTTCTGTGTTTCCACGCAATGTGATATTATATCACAGAACGTTATGGCTCCACCGAATAAATGCGCCCTTTTCAGCGCGAAAGGCGGCCCGCTAATGATAGCCTTATCCGCGACCGGTTTATCCAAATCCTTCGGTGTGTCCCCCGTTTTGGAGGACGTTTCTTTTTCTGTGCAAAAAGGCGAACGCGTGGGGCTCATAGGCGCAAACGGCGCCGGCAAGACCACCCTCCTGCGTATCCTGGCCGGCGAGGAGGAGGCAAGCGGCGGATCCGCCTCTGTGAGCAAGGAGCTTCGTGTGGGCTTTCTGCGGCAGGACAGGGAAGTAATGTCCGCGGAGGGTGTCACTTTGGAGGACGTTATGCGCCGCGCCTATGCGGAAGCGTCCGCGGCGGGTGCGGAAGTATTCGAGAGTGAGATTACCGGGCTGCTTCGGGCACTCGCGTTTCCGGATGAGATGCACGACCGTCCGGCGAGCGGGCTGTCCGGAGGGGAAAAGTCCAGGCTCGCATTTGCGGCATTGCTGCTTATGAAGCCAGACGTGCTGCTGCTGGATGAGCCTACGAACCACCTGGACATAGGGACCATCAACTGGCTGGAGCAGTATCTGGCGGCCTTCCGGGGGACGGTGGTGCTGGTCACGCACGACCGGTTCTTCCTGGACCGCACGGTGACGCGGATCGTGGAGATGGAGCGCGGGCGGGCGCAGTCCTACCCGGGGAGCTACACGGCGTACGTGGAGAAGAAACGGGCGCTGCGCGAGGAGCAGATGCGGGCGTACGAGAAAAACCGGCAGGAGATTCGGCGGCAGGAGGACTTGATCCGGCGGTTCAAGGAGCGCGGGACGGAGAAATTGGCCAAGCGGGCGGCGTCCCGGGAGAAGCGGCTGGCGCACACAGAGCGGGTGGCTAAGCCGGACGGGGCGCTGACTGCCATGCGCATGCGGCTTGACGAGAAGAACCGCAGCGGGACGGACGTGCTGCTGGCCGAGGGGCTGGCCAAGCGGTTCGGGGCGCGGGAGCTGTTTGCGGGGGTGGACCTGGACCTGAAGCGTGCGGAGCGCGTGTGCATGGTGGGCGCCAACGGCGTGGGGAAGACCACGCTTTTAAGGATTCTGCTGGGGCGCACTTCGCCGGACGCGGGGGTGGTGCGCAAGGGTACGGGGGTGCTTATGGGCTACTTCAGCCAGGAACAGCGCTTCGAGGATGCCGGGCGCACGGTGCTCGAGGAGATGGCCGCCGCATATCCGCTGTATTCGCAGACGGAGATGCGGAATATCCTCGCGGGCTTCCTGTTTACGGGCGACAGCGTGTTTCAGCCTCTCGCCTCGCTCTCGGGCGGGGAGAAGGCCAAGCTGGCGCTGGTTAAGCTGCTGCTGTCCGGGGCCAACACGCTGCTGCTCGACGAGCCCACGAACCACCTGGACATACCGTCCAAGGAAGCGGTGGAGGAGGCGCTGCTCGCCTTCCCCGGGACGCTGCTGGCGGTGTCCCACGACCGCTACTTTCTGAACAAGATACCCACGCGGATTGCGGAGCTTACGCCCCGCGGCCTGGTGCTCTACCCCGGACGCTACGACTATTACGCAGAAAAGAAAGCCGCGGAAGCGTCCGGCCGCCGCTACCTCCGCGAACTCGCCGGGCAAACAGCCCGCGGCGCGGGCAGCGTGGGTTACGGCGCGGGAGCCCCCGGCGGCGCGGGTTACGGCGCGGGAGCCCCCGGCAGCGCGGAGAGCGCCCCCTCGCAAAGCGAAGCCGAGCGCCGCGCCCGCAAGCAGCGCGAGACCGAGGCCCGCCGCCTGACGCGCCGGCGCGAAGAGGCCGAAGCCCGCATAGAGGCCCTCGAGGCAGAAGTGCGCGCCACGGAAGACCAGCTCGCCGACCCCTCCATTGCCACAGACCCCGAAAAACTAACCGCCCTCGCCCACCAGCTCGCCACGCTACAAAAAGAAGTAGAAACCGCCTACGCCCTCTGGGAAGCCTTAGCGTCCGAGGAGTAACCCCACGCGCCCACAACCATCCATCGACAACTTGCACTACGCCCCCCCGCATTATTCCACGGTCCTGTTTACGGTGGGCAGGCTTTCGCGGCATAAGGCGAGGCCGCTCGTTACTCGCTTGCTTT
>JAISTV010000033.1 GCA_031272485.1 Eubacteriales Family XIII. Incertae Sedis bacterium | reverse complement strand
ATCTATCTTTATAAACTTATAGTAATATTTATTCGATTTTCCGTAATCAGGTAGATCATCAACCGGAACGTTAATGGCACGTGCCATTTCCTCTACTTTTCGTTGTATCTCGCTTAATATCATTCCCAGGTACCTCCTAAGCTATAAAAAGCCAGAAGTATTTATTCGTATTCCAACACTTACATGTTCACCGGCATACTCATCGGCAAGCCCTGCAACATTGCGTAAATTTACAGCAGAAGCTGGATTTATTGGTGTACACTCTTCCTTGGTATTTTTCTCGATATTTTTCTTGGCAAACCTACATGCTGTCTAAACCTATAAACTCGCTTCAAAGGTCCTTGCGGCAGTCCGTCACCAAATTCTGCAAGGTCACGTGCTTGCCAATCTGTTTCACGTTTAGCTTCATCATATGACTTGTGTAAACGTCCCCATAGTATTACTTCAAAATCAGAAGCTGTCGCAGTTCCTGTTAGTATCGCCGCTTCATCCAGCATCTTGCACACATATACTTCCATTGGCCACTCATTTATTGGAAATAGCGTGCTACCTACAAAACGGACTGCAAGGAGTACCTGACTAACTTCTATTGTTTCATAGTCTGGAAGTATAGGAGGACAAACGCGCGTTAATAGGTAATCATTATTGTTGCCAATTCTCAATCTACGTTCAATATAACAAGAACGAACATCAAACACATAATTTACTTCAATGCAAGTCAAATAAAAGTCCGGAACGTTTCCCATTTGTCATATCTCCTCTCACTAAAATCTTGGAAATGCTTCTTGCGTATCAATAATAAGTACTTGTGCTGGTGGATTTGGAATCAGCAACTCCCATAACCCGCCTGTAACGGTCGGCATAAAATTGCCTTTCGTCTTTGGCATTCCAGTCTCCCACTATCCAGTTAACTCACTCCCAGAGACATTCTCCCTGTGGGAAAATTCTATTACGGTATTCATGCTCCCGCAAGTGTTCTCCGAAAAACTGCGCGAGGGGAATTCTGCGCTTGCAGCCGCCGCCTGACCCGGCACGGGGCCTTTTGCGGGGGAGACCCCGTGCCTGACGGCGGCCGCAAGCGCGATTGAGAGAAACGATTCGCGAGCAGGGTACGGAGCTGGATTGCCGGAACAAGCCCGGCAATGACTTCGGCTGTTATTGCGTCGAGTGGTGGAGTTGTTGCAGAATTGCGTTAGATTTCTGGCAGATTCCGGGCGGACTTCTGCAATATCTCCACCACTCGTCGTGTTAAGACAGAAGCACGCGTCAGTGCCGCCGCACACTTTTCACGAAACAGGCTTGTCGATTCTCCACGTATTCACAAAATCCCCATAGTGCTGCCGATACACCTGGAACGCGTGCATGTGTTCTATGCGGTCCTGGTAGTTCTTGTAACTGGCGCGTAGATTCGGTGGAATGATGCCGGATTGGCTGTTGGCGTACGTGAACGCATCGTCGAAATACTCGGCCACACTCAGCACTTTGCCGTATTTGGGATCCGACTCTTCCAGCGGGTAGTTCTCATAAAAGTACTTCCGCAATTCAGGGTCATCAATAAAGAACTTGTCCAGTTCAAACCACGTCGCAACGAACTCCTGGTAGGTCTGCTCCTGAAAGCTGCGTCGCACGTTGCGCCCCTCGTAAAATGCTATGAACACCGCAGCCAGCGATACCACAATTGCAGCTATATCCAGCGCGCCCACTTGAAACCGCCTCCCTTCTCCTCAAGAATTGCAGAATTCCACTATTTAGGCCAGACTCCATTATAGTCAACCTAAAATCCAGATAATCATCATGACTTGTCATATAATCTATGCGGGTATAGTCATCATGAATCTCAACGTGAAAGCCTCCACCCGCAGAAGTGGGCCATGACAATTAAACATCCCACATTTCCCTATTAATCGAGAGTTCCGTTCCTGGAATTTTAAACTCTGCTACTATGTGCCCGGTTTCACTATTTATAAATGTCATATCCAGACTCCAGTCTTCCGGGGCTGTTCCATCTAATACCTGCAAGATGCCGCACGAGGGGAACACCGCTGAGCCTGCAGGCCATATCGTCATATAGTACTCAGGAGGTGCACTGAATTCTAACTCCTTATGGTCATCACTTACATAAATATGGCAAGTCCCTTCTTCATTAATGCTTGTAACAACCTCATCAATAGCACTAAGGCAGTCTTCTCTCCAAAATTCTATATCGGCATCACTCAACTCGACTACCAGATTACCCTCCTCATCAATCTCGGCAGTGCGATAGTGCCCGGAACGTCGGCTTTGACCATTTTCAAATCCAGCCAAAGTATCTTCAGGTGTTTTGTAAAAAAGGCCTCCACATACAACAGGATTGAAGACAAACTTAGTATACGTGGGTACTATTTTCGGTTTTGAGTCAGCGCACCCTTTCTCGAAGCCAAAGAATAACAACAGGACAAGTATTATTATTCCTACTTTCTTATACCGCATCGTTCCTCCAAATTTCGTAATCCAATATTTCTTTGTGTTTATTAATAAAATTAGTACGCATATGCCGCCGAACTCGCAACTACAATTGCCTCAACACCTATGGCTACAACTACGGCTGGCGCTATTGTATATATCAGAAGTACTCCTCCAGCAATATAATATGCTACCATATTTTCCTCCAATGAACCAGCCATCTGAAATTCATAACTTACGTTGGGTCCTGGAACGGGACCTACATCGTAATTCATAATTTGAGGCGGCGCTACAAATGTCGCTGTCACTTTAGATTCAACAGTTCCCCCTCCGCCAATGTCCTTTGTTACCCCGTATTCTATCTTCCCTGTTTGGTAATCGAAATCTATCGTTCCATTTAATACAGTTCTGTATCCGTCATCCGTTACGACTTCCCCTGACACCTTAAATGTACCACCTGGTTGGAATGTTACTTGTATCTTATCCATATCCATTGTGAAAGTAAGAGGCACTGCTGACAGTTCCCTTCGAGAAGAGTCATAATCCAGCGAACTACCAAACATATTTTCCCCGGGTGATACATTTACACTATATGTGATTCTACCCGTTAAACCAAGAGGGAACGAAACATTCTGGCTCAATCCAAGTCCAAACTTTGGAGCAACCTTGATTGCTGCCTCGACAAATTCCACTACAATTTGTGCGACATCAGTATCAGAATACTTGCCACCTTCCTTAAACGGAAAGTAATTATTCGCATCGCTATAATGCAATCCGGTTCCTATTATACTCCCCGTTGTCATTGCTGCTATCTGCTGCATACTACCTTCGGTTCCGAGAACGTGATAGTCCGATTCGCAAGCAATTTTCTTTGCTTCGAGTATCTTCATTGGCAGACTATAGGGGACACTTGCGTTCGAATATGCGGAGAACATATTTGCATATTGCGCCGTGCTAACAGCCGCACTAACCGGGTTGCTAATTCTCGGCGCAGCTGACGTTGCAGCTGTAAACCCGCTTTGCTCCAAACGACTCGTTACCACTGGCGAAGGATTCAGAATGTAGTTCGGCGTAGTTGTTGGCTTTACGATGCTACTTACGGTATCAAATATCGTGTTGAACAACGACGAACTCGAGGAACTCGAATTCCCGTTGCCGTTCACATGGCTAAGTCCGGTGGGCAGATACCCGCTTGGATCTGTCTTGTTCACCGGATTATTCTCGACATACGCATAGCGGTTCAGCGTGGCGGGGTTGGAGAGATTTCCACCGTAGGTATCCTCCACCCCGAATCTGCCGTCGCTTGGGTTATAGTATCTGGCTCTTAGATAGACGAGCTCCGTTTGCGGATTGTATTCTTCCGCGTTGTAGCCGTAGAAGGAGTCTTCCGCGGTTGAGCCGGAGAGGACTTCTCCAAACGGGCCGTACTCGTAGGAACTTAGTATCGTCCCGGTTGAGCTCGTTACCTGCGCGACGGAACCTCTGCCGTCCGTCAGGTAGTACTTCGCGCCTGTACCTATTTCCTCCTGGTAGGAGTGGAAGTCCGCCGAAACCCTGCCGCTCTGCCCATAGGTATAACTGGCCTTGGTCGTACCCCCTACTGAGTACTCCTGCAAGACCTGCGCGTTTTCTGTATTCACATCATTAAGGTAGTATGTCAGTTCGTAACCGAACTCGAGGTCTGCTCGCTGCCAGTTTGCGGGCACAATAGCTGTGGCCACGGCGGCTCTGAATTCGTCCTCTGTTAGCGTGAGCGTCTGCAGGTCGCTAACGCTGCTTTCCGCGCCTTCGTAGGTTATTGCCTTGGCCGCTATGTGGAATGGCCATTCGTGGACAACCTGTCCGAACTCAGAATGTGGCGAGATAAACGCCCTAGACATGGTCTCCACGCCTATGCTGCATCCCGCAAGGAAGATGTACCACAGGTTTACGTGTTCGGTTATCTCGCCGCCCTTACCGCTGCCTGTTGCGCTGTCCTTCCCGTCTATCGCACCGTAAGTTGTGACGGAATTCTTGCCTGTTCCTCCATAGTACGTGCTGTACCCCGAGCTTCTATCGAGCGTAAAGACGCGGTTGCCGTCCCCGTCGTATGCCGCCGCCATGAGCAGTGCTCCGCCTTCCCTTACCGCGGCAAGTCGGCTGTCTACGGAGTACTCATAGGTGTAAAGTTCTCCCGCCCCCTCTTTGGAAATCAAATTCCCGTCACTGTCGTAACTGAACAGTGTTTTTCCGGTTAGGCTGCTGCTCGCCACTGTGAGGCGGTTCGCCTTGTCATATTCGTACGTGATGGTCTCGTTCTCGCCGGTTCCTGTCCGAACTTGCTTCGTGCGGTTTCCGGCCTCGCTATACTCGAAGCTGTATTTGAAATTCCCGTCCGAACTTCTCTCGTTTATGCCGGTAAGCTGGCCTGCCGAATCATAGCTGAAACTCTTGACCGACCAGTTTCTGCTACTGTCCTCTGCCGTTTCCTTACTGATGTTCCCCTCCGCATCAAACTCATAGGAAAACGTGCTGAGCGTCTCGCCCGGACCCGTGTTCTCCACGCGCGTTATGTTGCCCTGGCTGTTGTAGGCGTAGCTCGTGTTTACATTCCCCGGACGGCGCACGGCTACGAGCCGGTTTGCGACGTCATAATCATAGAAGACGGTTCCCGCCGCGTCCGTTACGCTCGTCATGTTTCCGTTCTTGTCGTAACCGTAGGAGACAGTCGTTCCGTCGCTGTATACCATCCTGGATATTTGGTCGTTTTCCCCGTATTCATATCTAACCGACAGCCCGCTTCCGTTCGTGACCTTGGTTATCCGCCCCATGAGGTCGTACTCGTACTCGGTATCTCCGCTCGCGTCCGACATGGAAACTCTGTTTCCCATCTTGTCGTAGCCAATTACTACGTTCTGTTCTTCCTCTCCGGCATATTCCTTGCTGATGATTTCGTTGAGTTTGTTATAGTCATATTTCACCGTTGCCCCGGATGGCCGCACAGCCTGCGTGAGCCTTCCGGCTATGTCGTAGGAAAACGCCTTGACGCCGCCTTCCGGGTCGGTGACGGAAGTGAGGTTTCCTTCTAAATCGTAGCTGTAACTCGTCATCTTTCCTTCCGCGTCCTGTACGGCGGTCAGGTTCCCTACGGAATCATAACTGTAGCGAGTCACGTTTCCGAGCTCGTCCTTTACGGCAGTGAGATTCCCCAAAAGATCATAGCTATATGAAATCTCTCCTCCGAGCCGGTTGGTCACCTTCGTGAGATTCCCATCCGGGTCATAAGAGAGTAGCAGACTCTGCCCTTCCGCGTCTGTTTGCTTCGTCACTCTTCCCGCAGCGTCATAGGTAAATCCGGAGCTGTTTCCAAGTGCGTCGGTAACGGCAGTAACCCTTCCCGCAAGGTCGTAGCTTACCGTGCTTGTGTTTCCGAGCGCATTGGTTACCGCCGTAAGGTTTCCATCTGCATCGTAGGAATACGCAGCGGTTCTTCCGCCGGGAAGAGTTACGGACGTGAGGTTTCCTACGGGGTCATACTGTGCGCTCGATACCTTTCCGAGAGCGTCTGTGGTAGAGGTAAGTCGCTCTAAGAGGTCATACGAATAGCTTTCTGTAGCGCCATTCGCAAGCGTCTGGCTTACGAGGTTTCCCGCTGCGTCATAGCTGAAGGCGCTCTCGCCGCCGAGCGGATTTACCGAGCTTACGAGGTTATGAAGCGCGTCGTAGGAGTATTGCTGCTCCCTGCCAAGATTATCAGTTTCCGTAACAAGGTCGCCCGATTCGTTGTAAAGGAAAGTCCTTGACAGCCCGAGCGGGGTGGTAATGCCTGTAAGCCGTTCGGCGGCGTCATAGCTGTATGTGTACTTCGCGCCGTTCGCCTCGGTTATGGAAGAGACTAAGCCGTTCGGAAGCACTTCATATTTCGTTTCGTTTCCAAGCGCGTCTGTCTGCACGGTTACATATCCATGCAGGTCGTACTCGTAGGAGGTTACCGCGCCGCGAGGTGAGATTTCCTTTGTGGGATTACTTAAGCTGTCGTAAACATATTCGGTTATGTTTCCGACAGGGTCCTTTACTTTGGTGAGATTTCCGAGCGGATCGTAGCGGTACTCTGTAACGCCGCCCTCCGGATCCGTCACGGAAAGAAGGCGGGAGAGCGCGTCATAGCTGTATTCTGTTTCAGCTCCGCGCGGCGAGGTTTCCGATACGAGGCGGCTCAGCTTGTCGTAGCTGTATGAGATTGTTTGACTGTTTGCGTCTTTTGTAGCGATAATGTTTCCTACTGGGTCGTAGACGTACTCTGTTCTGCCGCCTTCCGGATCCTTTTGGGAAAGGAGATTTCCCACCGAATCAAAGCTGAAAGAGTACACGCCGCCGCGCGCGGTGGTTAGGCTGCTCACGTTTCCTGCGGCGTCATATGAAATACTCTGCTTTCCGCCGAGCGCATCTGTTACCGAAGTTACTCGCCCAAGCAAATCATACGCATATGTCTCCACCGTGTTGTCCACGTACTTCTTCCTTAGAATCTCCGCGTAACTATTGTATTCGTTTGTCTCGGTTCTTCCCGACTCGTCGGTTATCTTACTTACGCGTCCGTAGGAATCATAGGAATATGTTAGTGTGTTGCCGGAAGAGTCCTTCTGTGTCAGGACATTTCCTACAGCGTCGTAGCTCAGTTCGGTTAACACTCCGTAGGCGTCAGTAGTTTTTATAAGTCTCCCGAGAAGGTCATATTCCTGTGTCTGCTTATCACCGGTGGGCAAAACCGTTTCGGTTATATTTCCGAGTGCGTCATACGAGAAGCCCCAGACGTTTCCAGCCTCATCCGTCATGGATACGGCGCGGCTAAGGCTATCATAGGAAAACTGCTTTTTGCCGGAGAGCGCATCGGTTACGGTAATCAGGTTCTGAACCTGGTCATATTCGTAGTTCGTTATTCCGCCTTCCGCGTCTATGGCGGAAATCAAACAACCGAGCTCGTCATACAGGTAACTCGTTTCTCCCCCGTTCGCATCTATAATCTTCAGAACGTTTCCTGCGGCATCGTAGATAATCTCTGTCACATTCCCCAGCGCATCGACCGCCTTGGTTATCTGCCCTTTCCCGTCAAGGAAAAGACTTGACATGTTTCCGGAAGCATCCGTGGTCGAGGTTAGCCTTCCTGCGCGGTCGTAGCCGTAGACCGTCTTTTCCCCGAGCGGATTGGTTTCGCTTAGCAGGTTTCCCACCGGGTCATATTCGAAAAGATACTCCCGGGCGCCGTTCACTGTCTTGGCGATGATGTTCCCCGCCTTGTCATACGTAAGCTCCGTTAGAATCCCGTCCGTGCTACGGTACTGCGTGAGGTTACCGTTCAGGTCATAAGAGAACGATTCGCTCGTTCCGTCCGGATAACTTACGGAAAGAAGCCGCCCGGTAAGGTCGTAGGCGTACACCGTCTCGTTTCCAAGCGCGTCTGTTGCTTTTGTAATGACATTCAGCGCCTCGCTGTACTCGTAAGACGTAACCGCGCCGAGCGCATTGGTAGTTTCGGCCAGCCGACCCTTCAGGTCGTAGGAATATGTGGTCACATTTCCTTCTGCATCCGTTTCCTTTGTGAGCCTGTTTCTGCTGTCGTAGGAAAACGTCGTTACGTTTCCGAGTGCATCCGTCTCAGAAGTCTTGTTATCATTTGCGTCGTACGTGTACGAAAGGGAGTTTCCTTTTGGGCCGGTTATCTTAAGCAGGTTTCCGGCAGCGTCTCTTTCAAGTGTAGTCACGTAGCCTCGTGCGTCGGTGTATTGAGTGACCTGTCCTACACCGTCAAGCTGGTAGCTTACCACTTCGCCGTTTGCGTCTTGCTCGCCTACTACGTCTCCCCGCCGGTTATATATCGTCCTATTCGTATTCCCTTCCGGATCCGTGGAAGACACGCTCCGGTTCATGGCATCGTAGCCGAAACGCCACGTCTCGCCGTTCGCGTCCGTCATGGAAACGGGCATGGCGCCATCGTAGGAAAAGAGCGTCTCGCTTCCTTCCCCGTCCGTCATTCCGGTTAACCGGTGCATGGCGTCGTAGCTGTATCCTGCCGTGCTTTTATCCGGGTATACTACCGAAAGAAGGTCTCCTTCGAGAGAGTATTCATACAGCGTTACCGCCCCGTCATAGTCCGTGCTCTTTATGACATTTCCTTTTGCATCATATTCCCAAGTCCTTACCGCCCCGTCTATTCTCGTCTCGCTGATGCGGTTTCCTTTGGTGTCGTAGCCGTATGTCAAGTCATCTTCCTTGACAAGATTGTTATCCGCATTATAGCGCATCTCTATGATCTGCCCATCCGGATACTCAATCTTGGTCGTGCGCTTCATCTCGTCTACGGTATATATGGTTGTGTTCCCGTTTGCGTCCGTAGCCTCTGTGCCGGTGTCGGTGTAACTGAGCATAATCTCATCCCCGTTTGCAGTGAGCTGCTTAATGACCCGGCCTTGCTCGTCGTACGTGTTTCTCACGAAGCTGTCATCGTTCGCATCCTTAGCCTCTATCATCAGTCCATTTGCGGCGTAGATGTATGTGGTTACGCCGCCTTCCGCGTCCGTAAAGCTCGTGAGGTTTCCGCTTGAATCATATTCATATTTGAGCGAATTCGTGTCAGGGAGCGTAATCTGAGACACATACCCGGCCTGATTATACGAGAAGGCATATGTCTTTCCCGTGGGCGAGGTTATTGCCGCCATCCGGTAGTCAGCGTCATAACTTATGACCGTAGAAAGACCCTTCTCCGATACGTCCTCTGTAAGCAGGCCCCAGGCGTTGAACTTCTTTACCGCGCCGGACTGCTTTTCTATCTCGTAGCGCACATAGTCCGTGTCATTTTCCGTATATGGGATTTCCGTAAGTGTAAGCTCGTAGCCTACTGGGGCAATGTAGCCGCCTTCTCCGTCCGGCGTAAAGACGAGCGTCTTGCCGTCACCTACTTGATACAGGATGCTGCCGTCTTCTCTCTTTCCGAGGCTTTCCGCGTAGCCGAAGCTCCAGCGCCTGCCGAAGATGCTGTTTGCGTTTTCACCGAGCGAGTTGTATGTCCTGAAGATGTCGAAGCTACCTTCTATCTCGGGGATGGTCGTGTCCGTCTGTTCCATTATGAAGTTGCCGGTATTAAGGTTCACCGGCTCATAACCGTATTCGCAGTGAAGGCCTCTTCCTATGAGCGCGCGGTCTATGTCCGTCATCTGGCTTACGTTCAGGGGCTCCGGATTGTACGGTACCGAGGTCTTGGGATTCCTTATGAAGAGCGTGTTGTTTTCCACGGCAAGCGTATCCTGTACGTGGTTATCTTTCATGAGCGTATCTAAGTTCACGCCGTAGTAGTTGGCTATGTACGGGAGCGTATCCTTCTGCTTTACCTTGTAGATGAGGAAGGTATCGCTTGTGGCTTCTATGCCGGTAGACGTCACGTCCGTGTCTTCATCAAAATACGTAGCCTTAGCGCCGTACTGATAGACATAGTCGTTTTCGAGATTGATAAAAAGCCCACCCTGCCAGTTAGAGAGTTTGTCCTTGTACTCTGTGGCATCGGGAAGCACGCTCTCGTAAAATTCGCTATCCGGATATTTGTACTGATACGATGCTATGGTCGCCAATGCGCCGCCGGTAGTAAGAAGCCTGTACTCGAGAATGGAACCTGGCTTGGCTATCCCGTCGGGGAACACGCCGTCGACAACTTGCTTGCCGCTGATGCTCTTCTCCGTCACGGGCCTGAGGTTTACGGTCGTGCTGTCCACGCTCATCTCCGTATCGACCGGGTCGGGAATGCTCCACTCCACCCTAAGCTCCGGCGGATAGGCGGAGGTTTTGTTGGAGAAGACCTCGCACTGATCGCTTTCGTTGATGGCCTTAATCACGAGGCCGTAGTCCGGCCAAATCCCCTGTACCCAGTTGTTCACCGCTTCGCGCACGTCGAAGGTAAGATAGCCTGCCGTGGGATTGGCCATGGCAGAAGACAGGTACTCGTGCTCCATGGCAACCTGACTTTGCCAGGTGAGTGTTCCTTCCTCCCATGGCGACATGGCACGGTAAAGACCGAAGTTCGTGCCGCCACCGCTCCATGCTGTGTAGTGGTGAATCTTTAGTGTAGCGCTTTCTATCCTTGCGTCCTTAGGGACTTTTAGAAACTCATAGTGAACGCCTATGTAAGTGCGGGTGGTTAGGTGCGCATTGCCGAACAGGATTAAGTTGCTGCTCACGATTCCGTCGTCATAGCCTGCATACGGATACTGATTATCTCCCACGACCAGATTCGGTGAGCCTTGCTCTACGCCCACGAGGGTAAGCTTGCTCAGCGCTACGGTTACGATGGTCGGGTCTATCCGCACGGGGTATGCACGGTTCGCTTCCGAAAGCCATTCGCTATCCGGCGTGATGGTTAGGATATTCTTTCCGCCCTTGATCTCAAGCGCTGCTGTAACCAGCAGGCTTGCTACCCCCGAAGCATCTATCATCATGGGCGGGGCAATAGAGAAGAGTTCCTCTCCCGTTTTCTCATCCGTAAGAACCACCGCACCACCATCTTCTATTTCAGCTTTCATGCCCGGGGCTTTTATCTCAAACGAGAATGACGGGCTTTCTATGTACCTCGTGAGGACGATGTCTTCCTTAACGAGGTCGCCGATTACGGTATACTCGAAGTCTACGCCTGGATAGGCCTCTGTGTAGCGGATGGCGTTTGCTTCCGCCGCCGAACGGCTAAAGTCTCCGCCCACCGGAATGAGCTCTACCTTCCTGCCGTCTTTTTCTACGACTATGCCTTGCCCTTCCGCTAAGTTCACCGGAAACTTCGCGCTGAAGGGGCCTGCCGTATTCTCATAATACTCCCCGAGCTTCGCGGACCTGGCAGCCTGAAGCGTTTCATCTACTTCTGTGAGATTTCCTTCCTCGTCTATATATGCCTCGCGGATACCGCTTGCTTCCGTGACGAAAGTGTTCGTTCCGGTCTGATAGGTCTTAGAATACTCGTCTATCTCCGTGAGCTTGCCGGGCGGCTCCTCGTTTGCGGAAATGTCGCTATAATATCCTTCCGGCGCTTTCGCCTCCGCCTCCGCAGGCTCGCTTACTTCCGGCAGAACCGTATTCGTCTGCGGTAGTGAGAAGTCCACCTGCCGCGGCCGGTTCGCTATGTCCTCCGCAAGAATCTGTGCCGGGCGCACAAAGGCCGGATAAAGCAGCGCAAAGCACAGCAGTACGCAAAGGCTCTTTCGAAGCGCCCGTCGCATCTTCATGCTGCACCTCTTTCTGGCTTTGCTTGCCGCACGCTTTTATCCGAGAAGCGCAGGTCAAGGACAAAGAGTAACGGGAAGAGGATACCGAAGGCAGCAGTCAGGGCTATCATATTGACAAGCCCCGCGACATCCGGCGAGAAGGCCTTCCATGTGAGCTCGCCTACGAAATATGCGAGGCCTGCGAATGCGGCGGAGGCAACAAGGAACATGCCGTATACCTTTACGCCCGGAAGAAGGGGAAGCGCAGACTGCGCATTGTCTTTGTTTCTGAGCAGGGTCCGTATGAACGCGTGTAGCAGCAGCGGGAGAAGGAGTAGCATAGCGATGAGCGTCACGGCCCCGGCTTTATCCGAAAATGAAAAGTAGTCCGCACCGGCATCCTGCGCGCCGTACAGGACGAGGCTTATGAGGCCGGAGAACAAGGCTATGACTGCGGCATACAAAAGCATGAGCAGCATGCACTTTACCGCCTTAAGCACGGATTCTCCTATCGGCGCTGCATCTTTGCGGCACTTTAGCAGCAAGGAGATGTACCGCGCGTAGAGCGCCAGGCAAACAAAAACCGCTATGCACAGCAAGGCGATTTGCAACATTCCTATGGTCTTAGCGGATTCCCGAACGCCGAAGTAAAGATTCGCGCGAATGCTCGGAAGCAGGTTCTGGGCCACAAGGGAAAGCACAAGATAAATCCCGGCAGACACGAAAAACGCTCCGCCTGTAACGGTCGGCATAAAATTGCCTTTCGTCTTTGGCATTCCAGTCTCCCACTATCCAGTTAACACACTCCCAAAGACGTTCTCCCTGTGGAAAGATTCTATTACGGTATTGATGCTCCCGCAAGTGTTCTCCGAAAAACTGCGCGAGGGGAATTCTGCGCTTGCAGCCGCCGCCTGACCCGGCACGGGGCCTTTTGCGGGGGAGACCCCGTGCCTGGCTGGTGACGGGATTCGGTATCCTCTTTAGATTTCCTTGACGGTTCCGTCCGTCGCAAGAGTTACTACTTGCCAGGGTATGAACTTGCCGGAGTATTTCAGCGCCACCATCGCCGCGTGTTCTATGCCGCCGCAGCATGGCACTTCCATCCGCACAATGATCAGGGATTTGATGTCATTGCTCTTGATGATTTCCGTCAGCTTCTCGCTGTAATCCACTTCATCCAGCTTCGGACAGCCGATAAGCGTGATTTTTTCCCGCATGAACTCGGCGTGGAAGTTCGCCCTGGCATAGGCGGCGCAATCGGCAGCCACAAGCAATTTCGCTCCGTCAAAATAAGGCGCGTTTACAGGTACAAGTTTAATCTGAACAGGCCATTGGCGCAGTTCGCTTGCGGGTCCGGTTTGCGCCGGCGCGTTTTCCTGCGGCCGGTCTATGGCCTGCGCCTTTGCCCCAAGGCAGCCGCTGGCCGGTGCTTTCTTGGCCATCCGTTCTTTCACCGCCGCTTCGTCATACGCTGCCGCTTCCCGCTCAACAAAGCGGATGGCGCCTGTAGGGCATACCGGCAGACAGTCTCCAAGGCCGTCGCAGTAATCGTCTCGCAGTAGTTTGGCCTTGCCGTCGACGATTCCGATAGCGCCCTCGTGACAGGCAGCGGCACATAGCCCACAGCCGTCACACTTTTCCTCGTCAATCTCGATTATCTTACGTATCATAAGCGCACCTCCTTCTTGCGTTTTCTGGCTTCAGTGTAATACAATATATCATACCAATCGGTTGGATAACCAACGAAAGTGAGGCGTTATGAAAAATATTTTCCCCGTCATCAGTTCATCGCCGCTGTTCGCCGGGATAAGCAGCGAGGATTTCGGCGCCATAATGGGTTGCCTGGGTGCTGCCGTAAAGGGCTATGATAAAGGAGAAACCGTCTATTTCGAAGGCGATACTGTTTCAGAGATAGGGCTGCTTGTCAGCGGGAAACTCCATCTTCTCAAAAACGATATTTGGGGGAACAATTCAATCCTGACGGAAATCTCGCCGCCGGATATGTTCGCCGAAGCGGTTGTTTGCAGCGGCCTGGGCAGAGTTCCGGTCAGCGTGGTGGCAAAAGAAAAAAGCGAGATTCTCTTTATTGACTATAAGAAAGTGGTGACGACCTGCGAAGGCGCCTGCGGATTCCACTCCAAGCTGATTCGAAACATGATTGGCGTCCTGGCGCGTAAGAACATCTTGCTGTCGAATAAGATGGAGCACATAACCAAGCGGACAATAAAGGACAAGCTGCTATCGTATCTTGGCGACGCGGCGCGGCAGACGGGCAGCAGGTCAATAGACATTCCGTACAACCGGCAGGAACTGGCAGACTATCTCTCCGTTGAGCGCTCCGCACTTTCCGCGGAAATGAGCAAACTGAAATCAGAAGGAATTATAGACTACAGAAAAAACCACTTCGAAGTGCTGCGGAAGGAAGACCGATGAGCAAACGGCCTGCGCTCACAGCTTCGGATAAAAAACCGGGACGGGCCCGGCGGATGACTTCAGCCGTTATTGCGCCGAGTGGGGGAGTTATTGCATAATGCGACTTATTTTCAGCCCATTTAAGGGTGCATTTTTGCAATAAGTCCCCCACTCGGCGCGTTAAGACCGAAGCGCGCGGCTGCTATGCAGCCTCTACTCCGCGAACTGGATGTCGTAGGCCGAGAAGTTCCAGATGTAGTTCGCGTTCAGCACATCCTCCGGATTCGCTATGCGCGTCGAAATGGTGAACAGCCAGCTCTTCTGCCACAGCACGTAGTACGGCTGCTCGCTCTGCACGATCTGTTCCGCCTCAATCAGCAGATCCACGCGCGTGGCCGAATCCGCCTCTTCGAGCTGCTGCTGGAGAAGCTCGTCCACCTTGTCGTTGCGGTAGTCCGCCGCGTTCGAGCCGCCCTCACCGCCGTTGCTCGCGATGAGCAGCGGGTTCAGCACGCCCGCCGGATCCGGGAAGTCCGAAACCCACTCGAAGATGCCGAACTGGTACGGCCGCACGCCGTCCACTATCCCCTCGCCGAACTGCTGGTTGGTCACCTCTTCGTTCGACCGCTTATCGAGCGTCACGTTTACCCCGATTTCCTTGAGCGACGACTGGATGGCCAGCGCCACGTTGTTCGAGATCGTGTATTCGTCCACGAGCAGCGTGCAGTCGAATCCGTTCGGATAGGCGCTCGCCGCCAGATACGCCTTGGCCTGCGTCAGGTCGTACGGGTACTTGGTCACGCTCTCCACGAACGTGTCCCACTTCTCCGGCTCGAACATGAACAGCACATCCGGCACCATGGTGTAGTTGGTCAGCGTTCCCTCTTCGCGCACGAAGCTCTCCTGCAGCACCGCCACGTTTATGGCGGAAGCCACCGCACGCCGCGCGTTCACGTCGTTAAACGGCTCCGTCTGGCAGTTGAACGCCAGGAAGCCTATGCCCGGGCAGTCGGGGGAAATGATGGTCGCCTTCTCGCTCGCCTCTATGTCCGCCACGAGGTCGGACGGCGTGGAGAAGTCAATGTCAATTTGTCCGCTCTGCGCTGCCAGAGAGCGGGTCGTGTCTTCGGGAATATACTGTATGATAATCTCTTTTACGTCCGGTTGCGAATCCCCTGCACGCCAGTAATTCTCGTTGTACGTCAGGGTTATGTCCCCGCCTGCGGCCCAGGCCGAAACCGGGTACGGTCCCGTGGCTACCGGGTACGCGTTCACCGTGCCGTACTCCTCGCCGGCCTCTTCCACCGCTGCCTGCTTGTGAATGTGGCCCGCCGTGGTCGCCGGGACGTACTGCCAGAAGGCATCCGGCGCCGACAGCTTGACGGTCACCTGCCAGTCATCCGTCTGCTCTATGGACTCCACATTGTCGTACATCCACGCGAGGTACGACGCCAGCTCCTCGTCGCCATAGCGCTCGAGCGAGAACAGCACGTCGTCCATGGTCATGGCCGAACCGTCCGAGAACGTCACGTCGTCGCGAATGTTATACACATACGTCGTCTCGTCCACCGCCTCCCAGCTTTCCGCGATAAGGGGCTGCAGTTCCCCGTCCGCGTCCAGCACCAGCAGGCCCTCGGAAATGTTGGTCACCACCGGGTTCGTCGTGAAGTCATACGCGAACGCCGAATCCAAACTTCCGATCTCGTTCGGCAGTCCGAACTTGAGCGTCTCTTCCGCCGTGGCGCTGCCGCTGCCGCCATCGTCCTTGCTGCCGCACCCCGAGAGCCACGACATGAGAACGAAGAGCATCATGAGCGCAAACGTAAACGCCAGTACGCGATGCGCCGCCTTCTTAAACTTAGTCTTCATTTAGAGTTCTCCTTCCACCAAAGAAACCCACACCTATAAAAGTATATTCATTATATTTGATATAGGAGAAATATACAATCGAAACCCGCACCCTCCCCCGCGCAAAATTTCAATATTTCGTGTATCAAAAATGGGAGGGGTTGGAAAATCCACACGAAATACTGAAATTTTGCGTGGGGGGAAGGCGGGTGTATGTTATTCCGGGGAGAACTCCAGGATCCAGCGGGCCAGGAGGGCTGCTGCCTGGATTACGTCGTCTATGCCCACCATGCCTACCGTCGTGTGGAGGTTTTTCGTGGGGAGCGCTATGCCGCCCGTGGGAATGCCGTGGTTGCCGTACATGATGACGCAGGCGTCCGTGCCGCCGTCTATCATGACCGAGTACTGCGGGCGAATCCCCTCTTTTTCCGCGGCGCTCTGAAGCGAGCGCACCATCCATTTGGGGACAATGTTGCCGTGGCACGTGTCTAAGCACCAGTCGTACAGCTCTATGGCCGGGCCGGCTCCCGCGTAGCAGCGGCGGGCCTTGTCGTCCAGCTTGCCGTCCGGCGAGCCGATGCAGCCGTCTAAGCAGATGGCGTAGTCCGGATCGAGGCTCCGCACCAGCACCTCCGCGCCCTTGAGGCCGAGTTCTTCCTGCACCGTGCCGCACGCGTAGACCGTGGCCGGTATATCCTGACCGGCGAGCAGCTCCATGGCGAGCAGCATGACCACGACGCCCGCGCGGTTATCCACAGCCTTGCCGGCGAAAAAGCGGTCGTTTAAGACAAAGCTGTCCGCAATGACATTGGCGAAGTCTCCCGGGCGGATGCCGAGTGCGGCTACTTCTTCCGCCGAGGTGGCGCCCACGTCTACGAAGATGTCCTTCCACTCGAAGACCTTGCCCTTCTCGTTTTCCGTGAGCAGCTCGTGGATGGGCTTTCCCGCGCCGATGACGCCGGTAACCTCTCCGCCGTCCGTGCGGATGCGCACCGCGTGATTCACTAAGATGTTCGGGATGTGATAGCCCACCGGCACTATGGTCAGAAGGCCGGCCTCTGTGACATCGCTCACGAGGAAGCCTATCTCATCCATGTGCGCACTGAGCATGATGGAAAGATCCGGGCGGGCGCCCTTCCTGGTAAAGACCGCGTTTCCCAGCTTGTCGCGGCGCTGCTCGTCCGTTACGGGCGCAAGGTAGCCCGCGAGCAGGTCCGCCACGCGCTCCTCCTCGCCGGACACGCCGTCCACCGCGTCGAATTCCCTGAGCAGCGCGATAACCCGCGCGCGGTCTATTTTCTCCTTCATGAGGCACCCCCGCCGGTCTTAATCAATAGTAGTAATAGCTCGAGCTGTTGAATATATCGTCAAACAGGTCGCCCAGGTCGTCGAAGTACGGCATGAGGAAGATGAACAGTAAGACGACAATGATGATGCCCTCGACGAAGCTGGTGATGACCCCGACGAGCGCGCCGATGCCGGCGGACTTAGCCTTGAACGGCTGCTCCCGGTTCCACACGCAGAACAGGATGAGTCCCACGATGCCGAAGAAGAAGCTCAGGATGGCAAAGCCGAGGTTGGGCGGCTCCACCGCCTTGGGCGGCGGCGCGTAGTAGCCCTGCGCCACGGCCTGATTATACGCCTGCTGCTGTGCGTAGTTCTGCTGCGCCACACCCGAGGCGTCGTACTTGGTCTGCTGCTTTTTGTTGAAGACGATGGTCAGGACAATTCCCAGCGCCAGACAGATGATTGAAACGACCAGCGTTACAATCATAAAAATCGTGTACGCGTGCGATAAAGAATCCCAGGTCATATTTCCACCTTTTCCTTTCCCACTGAAGCGCCGCATTCTTCGCAACCCTTTTGCTCCGGCGCCCCTCCAGCCTCTATCTTATCACAATGTCGCAGCAGATGGCAGGCAACTTTGTGCCCAGGCGAAACTTCCGTGTCCGCCGGTTCCACGAAGTCGCACAGCCCGGGAACCATCTCGGGACAGCGCGAGGAAAAGCGGCAGCCGGGCGGCAGGTCCACCGCGCCGGGAATCTCGCCGGCGAGCGGCGCCTCTTCCCGCACCTCCTCCGGATAGGCCCGCGGGCGCGCCGCGAGCAGCGAGCGCGTGTACGGGTGCAGGGGCCGCGCAAACAGCTCGTCCGCGGGCGCGCTCTCCAGTATCTTTCCGAGGTAGAGCACCAGAATCCGGTCGCACAGATACTCGACCACGGAAAGGTCGTGCGAGACGAAGAAGACCGTGAGCCCCAGCCGCTGCTGCATGTCACGGAACAGCTCGAGTATCTGCGCGCGCACGCTTACGTCGAGCGCCGAGACCGCCTCGTCTGCCATGAGGAAGCGAGGCCCGGGAATGAGCGCCCGGACTATGGCGAGCCGTTGCAACTGGCCGCCGGATAGCTCGTCGTTTCTGTGCGTGAGGATGTCCTGCCCCAGCCCCGTGAGCGCAAACAGCTCGCGGATGCGCGCCTCTGCCGCCTCTTCGCTCAGGCCGTACAGCCGCGCCACCTGGTGCAGGCTGCGCACGATGGGAATCTTGGGATTAAACGACGACCGCGGATTTTGAAACACCATCTGCATATCGCCGCGCAGCTTCTTCATGGCGGCGGACTCGGGCTTGAGCGCGGAAATCTCCTGCCCGTCATAGAGCACCTGCCCGGACGTGGGGGAAATCATATTCAGTAGCAGGCGGCCGAGCGTGGACTTGCCGGACCCGCTCTCGCCCACTATCCCCAGGCATTCGCCGGCGAGCACGTCAAAAGAAACGCTATCCACGGCCTTGAGCAGCAGCGGATTTCTGCCGCCTTCCTCCCGGCGCGTGCCGAGCTTAAAGTACTTGGACAGTTCCCGGATTTCGAAGAGCGCGCTCATGGCCGCACCTCCGGAAAGAAGCATGCCGCGCCGTCCGCCGCCTCGGGCGTCTCGTGCATACACCGCTCCTGCACGCGGCAGCAACGGGGCGCGTACGCGCAGCCCCGAATCACCTCGCGCAGGTCGGGCGGCGCGCCGGGAATGGCCACGGGCTTCACGCCCTTCTGCGGGATGGACGCAATCAGGTCCCGCGTGTAGGGATGCCGCGCCGCGTGGAAGATCTCCGCGGCCGTGCCCGTCTCCACAATCCGCCCGGCGTACATGACCATGACGCGGTCGCAGGTCTCCGCCACCACGCCAAAGTCGTGGGTGATAATCAGTACCGACGTGCCGCGCTTCTCGCGCAGCTCGCGGATGAGCGCCAGTATCTGCGCCTGCACCGTGACGTCCAGCGCCGTGGTGGGCTCGTCCGCTATGAGCAGCTCCGCCCCCGCCGCCAGCGCCATGGCAATCATGACGCGCTGCAGCTGCCCGCCGGACATCTCAAACGGGTAGGCGCGCGCGCGCTCCGCCGCCGGACTTATGCCCACGTCCGCCAGCATCTCCACGGCCTTCTCCGCGGCCTCCCGCCGCCCGAGCCCGCGCAGCCGGTAGACCTCCGCCACCTGCTTGCCCACGCGCTGCAGCGGGTCCAGCGCCGAGAGCGGGTCCTGAAAAATCATGGCGATCTGCTGCCCGCGCACCTTGCACATGCCCGCCTCGGGCAGCGCGAGCAGGTCCGTGCCCTCGTACGTTATCCGCCCGCCGTACACCACGCGGTCCTCCGGATTGAGGCGCATGACGGACTTGGCGGTAATGGTCTTGCCGCAGCCGCTCTCGCCCACCAGCCCGCAGATTTCGCCGCGCCGGATTTCAAAGTCCGCCCCGCGCACGGCGTACACCGCACCTTTGGGCGACTGGATGTTCACTTCAAGCCCCTGCACGCTGAGAAGGGGCGCCACAGGTATGCGATCACTCATGCGCGGCTTCCTCCCCGGCTTTGCGGGTGCGTGGTAGGACCTTACTTCCCGGGTCAGCGTCAGGGTCGCGACGGAGCAGGGCTTTCTTAAAGCGCTTGATGGACGGGAGCTTTCGCTGCGCCGGGTCGAGGTAGGCGCTTATGCCGTCGCCGAGGATGTTGAAGGCGACCACGGTCAGGACTATAAGGATGCCCGGGGAGAGCGCCACGAGGGGCGCGTTTTTCACGTGGATGCGCGCGGACTGCAGCATGGCGCCCCAGTCGGCGGTGGGGGGCTGGACGCCGAGGCCTATGAAGTTCATGGCGGAGAGGTCCAAGATGGCATAGCCCACGTCGAGCATGAGCTGGATGAGCAGGGTCGAGAAGATGTTCGGCAGAATCTCGCGCAGCAGGATGTGGGCGCCGCCGAAACCGGTCGCGTGCGCCGCCTCCACGTAGAGCTTGCCGCTCTCCACGAGGACGAGGGAGCGGGTGAGCTTGGCGAGCATGGGCACGTACAGGATGCCGAGCGAGAGGACCACGTTGCCTATGCCGCGGCCGAACGCCGCCACGAGCACGAACGCGAGCAGCAGCGACGGGAACGAGAGCACCGCGTCGCAGAGGCGCATGAGAACCTTGTCGAGAATCCCGCGCCGGTAGCCCGCCAGCATGCCCAGCGGGATGCCCGCCGCCGCCGAGATGAGTACCACGAGGAACGCCGAGAGCATGGTCGAGCGCGCGCCGAAGATGAGCCGCGAGAGCAGGTCACGCCCCGAGGGGTCCGTCCCCAGCGGGTGCTCCGCCGAGGGCGCCGCCAGGACGCTGGCCGGGTCGAGCGTATCCGGGTCGTGCGGCGCCAACTGCTCCGCAAACACCGAGACGAGCAGCACCGCCAGCAGGAACGCCACCGACAGCAGCACCGGCACCGTAAAGAAGCTCCGCATTCTCTCGCGCCGGTTCATATGGCCTTCCCCTTTCGGATTCGCGGGTCTATGACCCCGTACAGCAGGTCGAGCAGCGTGGAGATGGTCATGAACACGAACACCATGAACATGGTTATCCCCTGCACGAGCGGGTAGTCCGAGGCGCCTACCGCCTCCACGAGCGCCACCCCCAGGCCGTTGAGCGAGAACACCTCCTCGACCAGCACCGACTCCACGAGCAGGATGCCTATCATCATGCCCAGCGAGGTTATGACGGGAATAATGGCATTGCGCAGGCAATGCCGGCGCATGACGGCCGCGGTAGAAAGCCCCTTCGCTTTCGCCGCGAGGAAGTAGTCGGATTTCAGCTCCGCCGTCATGCCGGATTTCATGATGCGCGAGAGCAGCGCTATCATAACGAAGGACATGGCCACGCCCGGCAGAAACGTGCGTTCCATAAGTTCGCTGAACGTGCGAGGACTGCCCGTAAACGCCGTCTGCGGCGAGAACAGGTAGAGCATCCACACCATGAGCGTGGCGGTGAGAAACGGCGGGCACGCCACCAAAATCAGTTGCACCACCGAGATGCCCGTATCCTGCCACTTATGCTGTTTGGCTGCCATGAGAATCCCCGCGGGGATGGAAAGAAGAATCGCTATGAGGGCCGCTATGGTCACGATGGAAAGCGTGACGGGTAGCCGCGCGAAGATAATCTGGCCGGACTCCTGCCGGTACTTGAAGCTCTTGCCGAACTCCCCGTGCAGCAGGCCCTTGACCCAGTTTATATACTGCTCCGGTATGCTCTTGTCCAAGCCGAACTCGCGCCGCACGTTTTCTATGGTCTGCGGGGAACTCTGCTTGCCGCCTAAGACCACGCTCACCGGGTCCACATCGCCGAGCCGCACAAGCAGGAAAATCACCATGCTGGTGATGATGAGTACGAGGACATATTGGAGAAGCTTACCGAAGACGTACCTTGCCAATTATCACGCCCCTTGCCATCCGAGCGGCACAAACAAGCGTTCATATGTGTGAATGGCGTAGCGGTCGGTCATCCCGGCCACCTGGTCCTTGACCATCTCCGCCGTGCCGTATTCGTCTATCAGCTCGCGGTACTCCGCCGTGAGTTCCTCCGGGTGCTGCATGTAGTGGTCGTAGAGGCTGGTAATCAGGTGCCGCACCTTCTCCAGTTCCTCGTCCTGCTTGACCGCCTTGGACAGGTAGACGTTCTCGAACATGAACGTCCGCAGGTCCGTCATGGCCCTGGCCTTTTCCGGGCTCTGCGCTATCTCCTCCTGCCCGTCGCTCGAAACGATCATGTCGCGCACCAGCGTGTCTATGCGCTCGCGCGTGGTCTGCCCCAGCACGCGCACGCAGTCCTCCGGCAGGTCTTCCGGCCGGATAATCCCGCTGCGCATGGCGTCGTCTATGTCGTGGTTTATGTAGGCGATCCGGTCGCTGATTTTCACGACCTGCCCCTCCAGCGTAAACGGCGTGAGCGGCCCCGTGTGGTTGAGTATCCCGTCGCGGACCTCCGCCGTGAGGTTCATCCCCTGCCGCCGCTCCGTGCGCTCGAGCACGTCCGCCACCCGCAGGCTCTGCACGTTGTGCTTAAACCCGCCCGGATGCACCTCGGCGAGGAACGTCTCCCCGTTGTGCCCGAACGGCGTGTGCCCCAGGTCGTGCGCCAGCGCTATGGCCTCGGTCAGGTCCTCGTTGAGCATGAGCCCGCGCGCAATGCTCCGTGAAATCTGCGCCACCTCCAGCGTGTGCGTAAGCCGCGTCCGGTAATGGTCCCGCTCCGGCGCCAGGAACACCTGCGTCTTGTGCATGAGCCGCCGCAGCGCCTTGGAGTGTATAATCCGGTCCCGGTCGCGCTGAAAGTCCGTCCGGTACTCGCACGGTTCCTCCTCTATGAGCCGCCCGCGCGACTCCGCAGACCTGGCCGCCACCGGCGACAGTATCTCGTATTCCCGTTTTTCCGAATCCACCCGTCTGAGCAATTCCCGTCTCCTGTTTGCTTCTCTCCCTGCGCGCCGCTATCCCGACACGCCCGTGCTGCCAAATCCCTGCTCGCCGCGGTCCGTGTCCGGCAGCGTCTCCGCCACCACCCACGAAACCGGTTCGTAGCGCGCCACAATCATCTGCGCTATCCGGTCCCCGTCGCGGATGGTAAAAGGCTCCGTCCCGAGGTTTATGAGCGCCACCAGAATCTCGCCGCGGTAGTCGCAGTCTATGGTTCCCACGCCGTTGGCCATGGTAATCCCGTGCTTAAGCGCCAGCCCGCTGCGCGCCCGAATCTGTGCCTCTGTGCCCGGCGGAAGCGCTATCCTGAGCCCCGTCGGCACAGCTACCCGGTCCATTGGCGCCAAAGTAAGGTCTGCCGGCAGGTGGGCTCTAAGGTCCATGCCCGCCGCGCCCATGGTCTCGTATAGCGGCAGGGATACGCCCTGCTCCATGGTAATGGTAACCTTAATCATATCAGAATTTTAGCATACTATGACGCGGGTAAAACTGTCGCGAATTGCATTTTGTTTCGCAATTCTTTGTATGTCGGCCGCCGTGACCGCGTCTATGCTTGCCATGACCTCTTCCGTGGGGATGATGCGGCCCAGCAGGAGCTTATTTCTGCCCAGGCTGCTCATGCGGCCCACTATGTTCTCGCGGGCGAACAGGTACGCACCCTTGTTCTGCTCCTTGACCTTGGCCAGCTCCTCCGCGTCCACCGGCACCTCCGCGAGGCGCGTGAGCTCCTCGAAGATGGCCGCCTCCGCCGCCGCTTCCTTCTCGTGCGCCACGCCCGCGTAAATGAGGAACATGCCGTCCGCGGAAAGCGAGGCGTTGTGCGAGTAGACCGAATAGGCCAGACCCTTCTCCTCGCGCACGTTCTGGAAGAGCCGCGAGCTCATGCTGCCGCCCAGGATGCTGCTGTACAGCTGATACGGGTAGCAGTCGTCGTCCAGACGCGAGACGCTGCGCCGCCCCAGAAACAGGTGGCTCTGCGCGTTCCCCTTGTCCTTGCGGATGTCCGCCGTCGGCGCCGGCGCCACCGTAAGCGCCCGCGCGCTGCCTTCCGCCGCGGGGATGTCCCCGAACGCCTCCGCCAGCAGGGCGAGCACCGCGGCCCGGTCAAACTTGCCTGCGACCGACAGAAGGATATTGTCCGCCGTATAGCGCTGGGCGCGGTATGCCAGAATGTCGTCCCGGGTAATCCCGCCCACAGTATCGGGCGTGCCTATGACCGAATGGCCAAAGCTCCCACCGGAGAACACCGCCTCGTCCACGAGCTCGTTGCCGTAGTCTTCCGGCACGTCCTCGATCATCTTCATCTCTTCGTAAATGACCTGCTTTTCCTTCTCCATCTCGCCCGGGTCAAACAGCGAGTTCTTGACCATGTCCGCCAGAATGTCTATGGCCGGCGCGAAATGCTGCGGCTGCAGCTTGATGTAGTAGCAGGTGGCCTCCTTGCTGGTAAAGGCGTTGGCCGCCGCGCCTATGCGGTCCACGTGGTCCGCAATATCCTTGTACGTGCGCCGCTGTGTGCCCTTGAACATCATGTGCTCCACGAAGTGCGATATGCCCGCGTTGGTTTTCCCCGCGCCGCCGGGCTGGACCTCGTCCACCGCCCCCGCGCGCACCCAGACGCCCAGCGACGCGCTCTCCGCGTGCGGCAGCTCCTCTAAAGCCACCGTAATTCCGTTTTCAAATCTTTCTTCTGTAATCATACTCTTACCACCGTTTGCAAAAGTGGCGGCAGCAAACGCGCTGCTACCGCCACTTCCCGATTCTATTTTGTGTGCGCGTCTACAGCAGCTCTTTGCGGGACAGGTTCACGCGGCCGAGGTTATCTATCTCCACAACCTTGACCTTGACCTTGTCGCCTATGTTCATGACGTCTTCCACGCGCTCCACGCGGTAGTTCTCCATCTTGGAGATGTGCAGCAGACCTTCCTTGCCCGGCAGCACCTCGATAAACGCACCGAAGTTCATGATGCGCTTGACCGTACCCTCGTAGATCTCGCCCACTTCCACATCCTTGAGCAGCAGCTCTATGGCGGCCACGCCCTTCTCGGCGCTTTCCATATCCGGCGCCGCTATGTAGATGAGGCCCGTGTCCTCTATGTCGATCTTCACGCCCGTCTCGTCTATGATGCGGTTTATGGTCTTGCCGCCCGGCCCGATGACCGTCCGGATGTCGTCCACGTCGATCTGGATGGAAATGATGCGCGGCGCGTACTTAGACATTTCCGCACGCGGCTCCTTGATGACCTCTTCCATCTTCTCCATGATATGAAGCCGGCCGTCATGCGCCTGCTGCAGCGCCTGCGCCAATATCTCTTTAGACAGGCCGTGTACCTTGATGTCCATCTGTACCGCCGTGACACCGTTTCTCGTGCCGGCCACCTTAAAGTCCATGTCGCCGTAATGGTCCTCGAGACCCTGAATGTCGGAGAGCACCGCCATGCGGCTCTCGCCCGTCTGCTCGTTGTAGTCCTCTATGAGACCCATGGCGATTCCGGCCACCGCCGCGCGAATGGGCACGCCGGCATCCATGAGCGCCAGCGAGCTGCCGCAGACCGAAGCCTGCGAGGAGCTACCGTTCGAGGAGAGCACCTCCGAGACGACACGGATGGCGTACGGGAATTCTTCCTCACCGGGCAGTACCGGCAGAAGCGCGCGCTCCGCCAGAGCGCCGTGGCCTATCTCCCGCCGCCCCGGGCTGCGCATGGGACGCGTTTCGCCTACGGAATAAGGCGGGAAGTTGTACTGGTGCATATAACGCTTATTCGTCTCGTCGCCTATGCCGTCTATGGTCTGGCCCTCGTTAAGCGGCGCCAGCGTGGCTACGGAAAGCACCTGCGTCTGGCCGCGCGTGAACAGGCCCGTGCCATGCGTACGCGGCAGGAAGCTGGTCTCGCACCAGATGGGGCGAATCTCCGTGGTCTTTCTGCCGTCCGGGCGCACGCCCTCGTTTATGATCATGGAACGGAACTCGTCCACCATGACCTCCTCGACCGCGGCGGAAACGACCTTCTCCTGGTCCGGGAAACGCTCGGCGAACTCTTCCTTCGCCTGCGCGTAAACTTCGTCGATCTTGGCATACTGCTCCTGGCGGCCGAAGGTGTGGATGGCGTCGCGCATCTTCTCTGCGGCAAACGCGCGCACCGGCTCCATGATCTCCGCCGGGATGGACGCGTCCGGCACCGCGATTTTCGGCTTGCCTACCTCGTCCACGATCTCGTTAATGAATTCAATGATGTGCTTGATCTCCTCGTGGCCAAACAGGATGGCTTCGAGGACCTGCTCTTCGGGTATCTCATTGGCGCCCGCCTCCACCATCATGATGGCTTCGTGCGTGCCGGATACCGTCAGGCTAAGCTGCGTCTCCGCGCGCTCCGCCTGCGTGGGGTTAACCACAAAGCGGCCGTCTATCAGGCCTACGATGACCGAACCGGTCGGGCCGTCAAAGGGGATGTCCGAAATGGACAGCGCCACGGAGGAACCGAGCATGGCCGCCACCTCAGGCGGGCAGTCCGGGTCCACGCACAGGATGGTGGCTACCACCTGCACGTCGTTGCGGAATCCCTTCGGGAACAGCGGGCGCAGCGGCCGGTCCATAAGACGGGCGTTGAGCGTGGCCTTCTCGGAAGGACGTCCCTCTCTCTTGATAAATCCGCCGGGAATCTTACCCGCCGCATACATCTTCTCTTCGTATTCGCAGCTGAGCGGGAAAAAGTCTATCCCCTCGCGCGGGCTCTTGGCCATGGTCGCCGTGACGTTCACCACCGTGTCGCCGTAGCGGACCGTGACCGCGCCGTTCGCCTGCTCGGCCACCTTGCCGATCTCAAACTGCAGCAGCCGGCCGCCCAGGGCGGTTTTGAATGTTCTGTAATCCGTAAATTCCATCTTCTCCTCTTTTCTTCTTCTCTTCTTTTTCTACCGACAAAACAAAGACGAGGGCGCTATTTCCCCCGCCTTGCGTTTTCTTATTTCCGGAGCCCCAGTCGCGAAATCAGCGTGCGGTATCTCTCGATATCCTTCTCGCGCAGATAGTTCAGCAGGTTCCTTCTCTGGCCGACCATCTTAAGCAGACCGCGCCGTGAGTGGTGATCCTTCTTGTGAATCTTCAGGTGCTCGTTCAGGTCGTTTATCCGGTAAGTCAGAATGGCCACCTGCACCTCCGGCGAACCCGTGTCGCCTTCCTTGGTCTTGTACTCGTTGATAATCTCTGTTTTCTTTGCCTGATCAATCATGGTTTTTCTCCTTTTCTCCATTCACCCTGTGCCGGGTCACCGTCGGAGTGTCGGCTGACGCAGCACGGGCAGCGGCATAAAAAATCTCGCTGCGGTTTTGCAACTTTGTTATTATACTATTATATGCCGCTGAAAACAAGCAGAAAAAAACGCCCGGCGCCCAGGTGTGGATTCCCCGCCGGGGCGTGCGTGCCTGAATCCTTTCGGGGGAACATTTCCCGTTATTATTTCAGAAAGTTGGTCCGCAGCAGGAAGCGGAAGATGGCCGTGTGCGCGGCGCGGTTCTTGCGCAGGTTGTAGGTACGCACGTCCCGCACGCGCTCGCCGAAGGGCTTGGCCGAAATGTGCGCGAAGGCCGCGAGCAGGTCCCGCTTCTCCACGTCCAGCGCCTCTCCGTACCCCTCAAGCAGCCCTATGGCCTGCAGCTGCGTGCGCTTAATAAGGTCCCAGTAGCGCTCGAAGAAATGCCCGCCGGCGAGCTTCTTCAGGCGTTTCTTCCAGGTCCGCGCGCCGAGCACGTTCTGCCCGTGCTGCCGGTAGAGGACCGTGGGGCGGTCCATGTAAATCAGTTCGCCGAACGCCGCCGCCACGAGCGCCGCCCACCAGTCGTGCATGACCGCGCACCGCGCCGCCGCCGCAAGCCCGCCCGTGTAAGACAGCAGCCGCTCTCTGAGCGCCGCGTTAAACAGCGCCGTGGAGCCCGTCACGCTGTTTTCCGTGAGCTCCTGCACGAACTGCGTGTTGGCCTGCCCACTCTGCGAGCGTATCATGCTCGGATTCATGACCGCAAGGTTCTCGTCCACCACCGCCAGGTCCGTGTAGACCAGCGCCGGGGTGGTGGCCCGCACTTCCGAAAGCCGCCGCGCCGTGACCGCCAGTTTCTCCGGCTGCCACACGTCGTCCTGGTCGCAGAACCCGTACGCGTCGAACCCGTGCGCCGCTCTGAGCAGCGAGAAGAAGGACAGCACCACGCCAATGTTGGTGCTTTCATCGGGATTGACATAGCGAACCCTGCCGTCAGCCGCCGCGTAGGCCCGCAGGATGTCCTGCGTGCCGTCGCTCGAGCCGTCGTCGCGGACGAACACCGTAAGGTCCGCCCCCTGCTGCGCCAGCACCGAGTCGAGCTGCGCGGGAAGGTACGCCGCGCCGTTATACGTAGAAAGCAGAACCGCGATTCTCACCTGCCACCCTCCGATAAAAACAGTTCCTCATACTGCGGGATAATCTTCGCCCAATCGTAGCGCGTGCGCGCCAGCTCCCGCGCCCTTTCGCCGAGCGCCGCCCGTGCCTCCGCGCCCATGGCCACAAGCTCTCGCAGCGCGTCCGCCAGGCCCGGCGCCTGCGCGGCGCCACCGCCGCCACCGCCGTCCGCGCGCCAGTAAAGCGCCGCGTCTGCTGCCGTCTCTCGGTTAAACGACACGTCCGCCGCCAGCGTGACGCTCCCCGCTGCCAGCGACTCCAGCAGGCTCGGGTTCGTACCGCCCACCGTGTGCCCGTGCACGTAGGCGAACGCGTTTTCGCGGATGTACTTGAGCAGCGGCCGGTCGTACACCCCGCCCGCAAAGCACACGCGGGACTCGTCCGCCGCGCCGGGAATCTGCAGGAGCCGGCGGTAGTACGGGCTGTCCGTCGTCTCGGAAATGACCAGCAGTTTCTTATCCGTGCCCGCGTCTAAGAAGCCGCGGAGCACCGCCTCGTAGTTGTTCTCCGGCACGAGCCGCCCCACCGTGAGCACGTAGCCCCCTTCGGCCGCGCCGCACCGCGCGAAAAACGCGCGGACGGATGCATCCTCTGCCGTAAGCCCCGAAGGCGTGAGGTCCGTGCCGTAGGTCAGGCAGCAGGTTACGGGCCGCTGCGCCCCGTAGGTATTCTGTATATACTTTTCTATCCCCGCGTTGTCGCAGACCAGCACGTGCGCGCGGCGCACCATGCGCCCTTCCGCGTACTTCAGATACTTCTTTACCGGCCCCGGCCACTTGTCCCGCTTCCACTCGAGCCCGTCCGGGTTGACCAAGAGCCTGCCGCCGAGCTTCTTTATCCGCGCCGCCGCGCGCCCCAGAAAGCCGCCGGCCGTATTCCCCAGAACCAGAAAAACCGGCGCCTCGTATCCGTTCTTCTCCGCGAGCCGCGCCGCGTATTTCAGCGCGCGCAGGTCGTAGAAGATAGCGGCGGCAGAACCTATGTGCTTCGGCAGGGGGACCGTAAAGCAGTCCGCGCCCAGGTACTCGTAATGCACGTAGCCGTTGCCCGCGCCGGCCGCACCGCTCTCCGCCGCCTCCTGCCCCGACGGGAGCGCCCGGCACGCCACGTGGTATGCCACCGTGCCATTGCTGCCAAAACGCACGAGCTCCTCCGCAAAGGTCTCAAATCCGCCATAGGCCGCCGGAATGCCGCGCGAGCCCACTATAAACACGGCTTTTCGCCGCTGCTGCCCCATCTCTTCGTCCTGCTGTCTCATCTGTTCTCCTAAAGTCTCCGGCCGCAGCGAACGCCGCACCGGACCACGTTCTGATTTTACCACACCTGCTCCACGCGAGCGAACGGAACGCGCCGCGAACACGGCATTCTCTAAAATTTTCCCCCAAAAATGCGAAAAGACTTGTTTTCTGACGGTTTGTTCGGTATGATTAGACTAATCTGAATTATCGTAGGTTAGTGTGCTTACGAGACTTCAGGGTGAGCCGTACTGATTGGGCACGAAAGGGGTTAAGTCAATGGAGATCACGGATATCCGGATACGAAAAATCACGGACGAAGGAAAAATGAAGGGAATCGTATCGGTTACATTCGATGATGAATTTGTCGTCCATGATATCAAGATTATCGAAGGGCAGAATGGTTTGTTTATCGCCATGCCGAGTCGCAAAATGGGAGAAGGCGACTTCCGCGATATAGCACATCCGCTTACGAGCGAGACGCGGAATCGTATCAAGGACGCAATTTTCGAGAAGTACGAGGCGCTTCTCTCGGAGATCGAGGCAGGGGTCGTTCCCGAAACCACAGGTCCCTACTGAGTCGAACGTAAGAAAAGGCCGACGGGGTGCCGCCGGCCATCTTTGCTACGCATAGTTCTGTTACTTGCGGCCATCTTCGGCCGCTGTTTTTGGTTACGGGCCTGCCGCGCCGCTTACGGCACGATTTTTATGTTCGCGCCAAGCGCAGTGAGCTTCCCGCAGATGCCGTCATACCCGCGCTCAATGTGATAGATATCGGAGATTTCCGTCTCGCCCTTAGCCGCGAGCCCCGCCAGGATAAGCGCCGCGCCCGCGCGCAGGTCCGTAGCCCGCACCTTGGCGCCCTCGAGCTTGCTACCGCCCGCCACGATGGCCCGCCGCCCGCGCGCTATGATGGTCGCCTTCATTTTCTTGAGTTCCTTAATGTGCATGAAGCGGTTCTCAAACACCGTCTCCTGCACCACGGACGGACCCGAAACGGTGGTCAGAAACGTCATGAACTGCGGCTGCATATCCGTAGGAAAGCCCGGATACGGCAGCGTCTTTATGTCCGTCGCGCGCAGAATCTGCCGCTTGACGCTCACCCGCAGCCCCTCGTCCGTGTCCTCCACCACCACGCCGCACTCGCGCAGCTTGGCTATGACCGGCCGCACGTGGTTCGGAAGCATGTTGGTTATCAGAATGTCGCCCTTGGTTATGGCCGCCGCGAGCATGAACGTGCCCGCCTCAATCCGGTCCGGAATCACCGCGTGATTCGCCCCGTGGAGCTTCTTGACACCCTCGATTTTTATCAGATCCGTGCCCGCGCCCTTCACGTTCGCGCCCATCTTGTTCAGATAGTTCGCCAGGTCCACGATTTCCGGCTCTTCCGCCGCGTTTTCTATCACCGTGGTGCCCTTGGCCAGCACCGCCGCCATCATGAGGTTCTCCGTGGCGCCCACGCTCGGGTTGTCCAAGTAGATTTCCGCGCCCTTCAGCTGCTTGCACACCGCCTGCACATAGCCGCTCTGCTCCTCGTCCTCCTTGGTCTCCACGTCCGCCCCCATGGCGTGGAATCCCTTCAGGTGTAAGTTAATAGGCCTGTCGCCAATGGCACAGCCCCCGGGCAGTGGCACCTTAGCCTTACCCGTGCGCGCCAGGATGGGGCCCATGGCTACCACGGACGCGCGCATAAGCTTCACCAGCTCGCAAGGCGCCTCGCTCGTGGTGATTTTCTCCGCTTTCACGCGAATCTTTTTTTTCTCTTTATCGAAACTGACGGACGCGCCGAAGCTCTCCAGGAGCTTGCACATCACCTCAACGTCCTTCAGGTCGGGGACATCGGCGATAACGCACTCTTCGCCGGTCAGAAGCGTCGCCGCGAGTAGGGGGAGGACCGCGTTTTTCGAACCGCTCACCTCCACACGCCCTTTCAGCGCGCCGCTTTTTTTCACAAGTATTTTACTCAAACAGGCCTCCCAATAATGTTGCCAGGATTTCAGGTAAACCCGAGCGCTGCCTCTCGGGAAATAGTCCGTATCCCATTATATAGAAGCGCCCACCGATATTCAACTGTTACATCTGGGGTATAAACGCCAGATTCAATATGTGCCCGTCCGCGTCGAACCAAATCTCCAGCGTGCGCCCGTCCGCGTACGTCCCCGTAAGCTTGTCCTCGCCGGGTGCGCCGCCCGTCTCCACGGAAACCGCGTTCTTCTCCAGCATGGTGCGCGAAAGCGTCCGGTGGTCCAGCGCGTACTTCTCGAGCAGGTCCGAGATAACCTCCACCGTTTCTTCCAAGCCGATAGGCGCAAACACGTGCTCCGGAATGCCGCCCACCAGCACGAACGCCGCGCCGGTACTAACCGGGCAGCGGTAATAGCAATAAGGCGGCGTAGCCATGGCCGCCATAATCATTGCGATTATGTGACCGCTGACCGCCTCGCACAGCGCCAGCTTAGGCTGCGCCAAATCCGGCACATTATTCAAAATAAACGAGTTATAAAACTGATTGACCGTGGTAAGCACGCTGTCCGGCATACCGCTCACATTCTCCGTGCCCCACAGCCACGTGTTGGTCACAGTCGACTCACTGCCGATAAACTGAACCGGAAACCTGCGCTCGTCAAACACGATAGTCCCGTCCTTAAAGTCTACGAACCAGCGCTCCGTGCCTTCTATCTCCTTACCGAACGTCCGCTGGTGCTGCACCGCCGGCCCCAGATACCGCGACATCAAATCCAGATACACCGGACTCGGCACGCCCCCATTATAAAGAAACGGCTGCGTCCCCTGCTTTTTCCCACGACCAAATAAACCCATAGATTCTCTCCCTTCTGAAAATATGAACACTACAGATATTCTACCACAAGCAGCCCCCCCGCGCTGAGCTGCACTGCTGGACCCTCGGAACTAGTCCGGCAATGACGGGATGGAAAGCGTTGCATAAGGTCTTCATGCAAAAAGAGCTTCCTGAAAGGAAGCTCCATCTTATGGTGACCCTACAGGGAATCGAACCCTGGATTCAGCCGTGAGAGGGCTGCGTCTTGACCGCTTGACCATAGGGCCGCGTGAAAGCAAGAGTTATTATACGCACCCGCGCGACCTTTGTCAATTTATATGGTATACTTTTCTTGAAGAAAAGTTACTAAACAGTTTATAAAGGCGCGCCTTAACCGGCCGGTTACAGATAGTACATGACGATATTGAAAATCCTGTTCGTAGTGTTGCTCAGCATACCGATTCTCTGTGTCGGTCTGTATTTCATTCGCCATCTGAACATCTCCATGCGTAAAAGGAAGCAGCCATGACGCGTGGGCTTTTCCTTACCTTTGAGGGCCCGGACGGTTCCGGAAAATCTACGCAGGTTCGCATGCTCGCCGAACATCTCACGCAGCAGGGGTATGCCGTCCTGGTGACGCGCGAGCCCGGCGGCACGGACATAGGCGAGCAGATTCGCAGCGTCATTCTGCGCCCGGAAAACACGGCCATGGCGCCCGTGACCGAGGTGCTGCTGTACGCCGCCTGCCGCGCGCAGATTGTGCAGGAGCTCATCCGCCCCGCGCTCGAGGCCGGGCAGATAGTCCTCTGCGACCGCTTTCTCGACTCCAGCGTGGTCTATCAGGGCTACGGCCGCGGGCTTCTGGACGCGGTCAACGGCATAAACGCCTTCGCCACGGACGGCCTTGCGCCGGACCTTACCATTCTGCTCAAGATTGGCGCCCAGGCAGGCCTGGCACGCATCCGCGAGAAGACCCGTGACCGCATAGAGTCCGAGTCCGCCGCCTGGCACGAGCAGGTGTATGCCGGCTATCTGGCGCTGGAGCAGGCGAACCCGGAGCGCATCCGTGGAATAGATGCCAATGGCAGTGTAAGCGAGGTCCATGACGCTGTACTGCGTGTCGTCAGTCCCTTGCTGGACGCATCCGCTTCGGGTGCGGGTGAAGCGCTGTGAACGCCCAGCTGCAGGGGGTATACGGCAGGCTCGCCGGGCAGATTGAAGCCGGCTGCCTGCCGCATGCCCTGCTCTTTTCCGGAAACACCGGCCGGGCGCGGCTAACGCTTGCCAAGGAGCTGGCGAAAAAGCTGTTTGCGGCCGACGAGGTGCGCAGCCGGAAAATTGACGACGAGGTGTTCGAGGACCTGATCATCGTGCGGCCGGAGAAGGACGCCATACTCGTGGAGCAGGTGGAAGCCCTCACGCATGCCTTCCGCAGCAAGCCGTTTTCCGCGGACCGCATGCTGGCCATAGTGGACAAGGCGGACCGCATGAACGAGTTCAGCCAGAACAAACTGCTCAAGACGCTGGAGGAACCGCTGGGCGGGAACAAGATTTTTCTGCTCGCGGAAACCCCGGAGAAGCTGTTTGCCACCATACGCTCCAGGTGCGCGGCGGTGCGGCTTCCGGCGGGGAAAACAGGCGCGGATCCGGTAGTCCGGGTAGCGGCGAGAAACGTCATTTCCGGCGCCTTGTTCGGCAGAGCGACGCTGCACGAGGTGTTCGGAGACATTGCCCCCTACTGCGAGAAACCCAAGGCGAAGGCCAAGGGAAAAGGCGCGGCACTGACGGGGGCGGACGGACTAATGCCGCTCGCGGAAGAAAGCGCGGAGGCGCCGGGACCGGGCGCGGAGGGACTGCTGGACGCCATGGAGGACTTCGTGCGGGACCTGATTGTGGGCGCGCGCGCGCCGGCGCTCGTGTGGGAGGCGGAGAACGCGGCGATTATAGAGAAAATGAAGGGGCGGGGCGATGCCGTTTTGCGCGGCTATCTGCGCCTGCTGGAGGAGACGCGGAGCGACGTAGAGCGGGGTTTCGCCGCGCGGAGTTGTATGAGAAGGTTGGTCGTGAGAATGCGACAGGAGGCACTGCATGATTCGGGTAGTAGGCGTTAGTTTTCGGTCAGCGAACAAGCTGTATTATTTCGATCCGGGCGAGCTGGAGGTAAAGAACGGGCTGAACGTGATTGTGGAGACGAACCGTGGCGTAGAGTTCGGGACGGTGCGGGGCGCCGTGCGCGACGTGTCGGAGAAGGAGTTCGGCAAGGGTGTGAAGAAAATCCTGCGGGTCGCCACCGACAAGGACCGCGAGCGGTACAAGGACGGGATAGAGAAGAAGGCGCAGGCCATCCGGACCTGCAAGGGCATGATTGCGCAGCACGGGCTGGACATGAAGCTCATAGACGCGGAGTACACGTTCGACGGCTCCAAGGTGATTTTCTACTTCACGTCGGAGAACCGCGTGGATTTCCGGAACCTGGTCAAGGACCTGGCCGGGGTGTTTCACAAGCGGATTGAGCTGCGCCAGGTGGGCGTGCGCGACGAGGCGAAGATGCTCGGCGGCATGGGCAACTGCGGGCGCGGGCTTTGCTGCAGCGGATTTTTGCAGGACTTCGACCCGGTGTCCATAAAGATGGCCAAGGTGCAGAACCTGTCCCTGAACCCCACCAAGATTTCCGGTTGCTGCGGGCGGCTGATGTGCTGCCTCAAATACGAAAACGACATTTACGCGGAGATGCGCAAAGGCATGCCCAACCAGGGCGAGGTCATAGAGACGGCCGACGGCAAGGCGCTGGTCATAGAGTCGAACATCCTCCTGAGCTTAGTCAAGGCGCGGCTGATAGAAGAGGAGCGCACCAAAGAGAGCCCGGAGAAACTGAGCTCGGACGTGTATACCTATCATAAGGGGGATTTCACAAGGACGAAAAAGCCGGGAAACGGCGGCAAGCGACGGTAGGCGGCAGCCGGCCCACAGCGTAGCGAGCGGAAGCGAATAGGCACGAAAAAGCCGGAGCCCGAAAGGCTCCGGCTTCTCTCAGTTGTCGTTACTTAACGCCTGCCTGCTCCTTCATGTTCCGGATGCATTCCTTGCATACGTTCTTGCCGTAAATCTGCACGACGTCCGTGGCGCTTCCGCAGAACACGCATGCCGGCTCGTACTTCTTGAGGATTATCGCATCATCATCCACGAAAATCTCCAGCGGATCTTCCTTCTTTATGTCAAAGGTCCGGCGCAGTTCCATCGGCAGTACGATTCTACCCAGTTCGTCAACTTTTCTTACAATTCCGATTGCTTTCATGGCTTTTCTCCCATTCTACTCTTCTTCATCTTCATCTTTGTTCTTCTTGAATTTGCTGAACAGACCCTTAAGCGAGGTGAGGAACCCGATCGCCGAGGAGATGGTCTTCGACAGACTCTCCTTGCCTTTCAGATTCTTCGCCACAGTCCCCACGGAGTCCACGACATCGTCTACAATACCGTCGATGTCCTGCGCGCGCTTCGCAGCGATGGCGCTTATAGTCTCCACGTCTTTCAGCACAACATTTGCGGACTTCAGCGTCGTGATTAGATTCTTCACCAGGAATACCAGGTAAATAATCAGAACGAGCCCGCCTGCTCCAAGCAAGACCAGAATCAGATCTTTGATTGAAATTGAAATGTCCATTGTTTTCTCCTTCACGTGAAATACAGATGGTTCTACCATTATGTGCCATTTTCCGCAGGAATGCAAGCCCTTTTCGCGAATTTTGCAAGATTAACCCAAAAGAAACCTCCGCGTAATACTTTTACGCCAATGCCGGCGCAGGCGCCGGCGGCCGCAGGCTGTGGCCGTTAAGCCGCAGCTCCGGCCGCGCCGGCCTGTTTGCGATGCCGCTTGTAGCGGATGAGCAGCAGGAGAATGAGGAACACCGTGAGCGGTGCGCCCAGCCCTACGGCCAGCGCCTTGGGCTCTCCGCGCAGCATACCCTTAATCAGGTCGCGGAAGTTAAGCTCCCGGTGCCCGCCCGCGACTTCTTTAGCAGGGGCGGGGGCGGGTTTGGCCGCCGTCTTTACGACAGGCGCTGCAGCGGCCGTCCGGCTCGCGGGCTCCCGGGGATTGGCCGGGCAAACCGCCTCGCCATCGTAGAACGCGCACACGATATAGCTGTCCGGTTCAAGGTACGTCTCCAGCCCGCGGTAGACTATGACAGCCTCCCACTCGCTCGCCAGCCCGTCCTCGTCAAACGCCGTGGGCGTAAGCTGTATGCCGGCGCGCCTGAGCGTAACCTCCTGCGTGGCGCCCGGCGCGCTGTCGCTGCGCACGGTGAACGTCTTCTCCTCCGGCAGGCCGTCCACCTCGTTCGAACTGAGCCCGGAGATGACCTCCGTCTTGTCCACCTTCTCTTCTATGGAAGCGTACTGTGCGGCGCCTTCTATCCGCCCCCGCACGAGGCTGCCGGAAAAACCGCCGTCCTGCACGCTGAGGCTCGCGGGAAATGCGCTCTTGCCGCCGTCCGCGTCCCACTCGGCCGCCGTGAGAATCTTCTGCGTCATGTACTCGCACGTCGCGTGGCGCGCGCCGCCGTCATCCGTCACGTCGCTGCCGGAGATGAGCGTGTAGCGCAGGCCGTCCGCCGCGAGCGCCTTAGGCAGATACGCCGCCCGGTTCACGCGCGACTCGCTGCCGCCGTCCGCCCGCACCTCGGCGGAGACGGTCTGGTCCGCGTCCGCATCCTTCTCCGCGGCAAACACGTGCAGCGGCGCAAGCGAGAAACCTACCGCCATAGCCAGCGTGACAAACACGCTCGCCAAAATCGCTATGCGCGTAACGCGCGGCCTTTTGCTGCGGCGCAGAATCAGGATTCCCGCGATAACCGCCGCGGTCAGCGCCGCCAGCACGAAGAGCAGCGGAATCCACGGGGCGCGCCCGTCGCCCGTCTGCGGGATGTAGCTCGGAATCTCCGGCGTGCTCGGGATCGGTTCGCGCGGCTCGAGCGTAAAGGTTCCCACCGGCACCGTGACCACCTCGTCCGTGTCCACATCCGTGAGCACCCGGTTGCGCGCTATGTGCGCCGTGACGGATGCCGTTATCTGCACTTCCTCGTCCAGCGGCGCCGGGCAGCTCACGAGGTAGCTCACCGGTTTGAGCCCCACAGCCTCCGCCGCTTCCTCCACGTAGTCCGCGCTCTCCCCCAGCGGCGTCCAGTCCACGTGGTCCGCGTAAATCCCTGCCTTCTCATTGTTGCGGTGCTCCCCGTTCTCCGACGCGCTGTCGTAGTTCTTGGTCGTGAAGCCCTTTTCCACCGCGCCGTGCTCGTAGCGCAGCGCCGTGATGTACTCGTCCTCCGCGAGCCCCAGCTCGCTTACGGCAAGGTGCGTGCGGCTCGTGGTCGGCACCCCCGCCGCCCAAAGCTGCCAGCCCGTGTTCGGAAACACCGCCTCGCCGGCCGGGTTGTTCGGATTGTACGGGTTATCCGCCATGGCGCTCACCGCCGCGTACACCGCGCCCTCGTCCGTCTTGTTCGTGCGGTACCAAATGTTCATGAGCCCGTCCGTGTCCCCGTAGCAGACCGGTGTAATCAGCTCCTGGAGGCGAATCCGGCCGTCCTGCGTCTCCTCCAGCACGTCGTCCACCGTAAACTCGTCCGCCGCCACGGAAGCCGTGCTGCGATAGTCCACGTCATAGCGGTACTCCTCCGTGCCCACGTTGTCTATGCCCTCCTCGTCCGGCAGCGCGCGGTAGCCCGCACTCGTCTTGCGAATCGTGTCCTTGTCCACCTGGCAGGAGAGCAGAATCCCGTCGTTCTCAAATGTCTGAATCTCCGGCGGGTTTCCCGGCCCCACCGTAAACGTGTGCGAGGCCGCGCCGCCGCTCTCCGCGCAGGAGGCGTAGGCCGGGTTCGGGCGCGTCTCCGTCACCCGCCACGTGCCCGTGCCCAGGCCCGGAAATACGATTTTTCCGTCCGCGTCCGTGACCGTGCGCGCCACCTCTGTAAAGCCGCCGCCCGCGTCCTGGCGCTCGAGCACGAACTCCGTGTCCGCCACCGGCGCCCCGCTGCCCGTCTCGGTCTTTTCCACCGTGGCCGCGAACCACTCCACCGGGTAGTCCCCGCTGTTGCCGCCCTGGTAGACAATGAACTTGCCCATATCCTGCAGCGCGTTAGCCCCCGTGTAGCCGATCCCGGAGTGTATGTCGTACTGCGCCTCCAGGTGCACATTGCCACTCCCGGCTGCCGTAAGCGCGGCGGCGGGAAGGTAGAGGTAAAACGAGCCATTGCCTATGGCGGCCAGCGGGTTTCCCGCAGCGTCCCCCACGTAGGAGCCCTCCGGCAATCCCGAAGTGGAGACCTGCGCGCTCACGGTGCTTGCGAGCGAGAACGGGCCTATGCGGCGCAGCGTGTCCGAAAAAAGCTGCGGCGTCTTGTCCGCCGGCGGGACGATTTCCGCGACCGGGTTCGGGAAACCCTGCTGCGCCTGCGCCACGAGCCACCAGACCGCGTCTATCACCTTCTGGCTTTCCGCCGCGCCGCCCGGTGCGCTCGGCATGACCTGCATGCTCGACATATCCAGCTGCCGCCCGTAGCCGCTCGTGTTGAGCGCCCAGACCGCGAACTGCGTGGCGCAGCGCGCCTGGTCGTCCGAAAGCTGAATGCCGCCGAAGTTCGTTCGGTTCGGGTAGCCGTAGTACATGGCGGCAATAACCGCCTGCGGCGGCACAAAACTGTCCGGATAGTAGGTTCCGCCGGAAGACGGCGAGTCCACAAAGAGATTCAGGCAATAACAGATGCTGCCGTCCGCCGCGTTGTAGCGGTCAGTGGCGTCAAAGGGTATTCCCTGCGACCAGGCGTGCAGCCAATCGTAGCCGCGCGAGTGGTATACGGTGTTTCCCTCCGCGTAGGCAGGTCCCGCCAGCAGCGCGGCTATAGCCACCACGCAAACCAACCCTGCCAAAGCGCGCCGCACGCGCTTCTTCCCCCGAAACTGTAACTCAAGCGAATTCATGTCTTTCCTCCATTCTGCAACCAAGCCAGCTGCAAGAATTTTACCAGCGCAAACCTGCCTGTCAACACTTTCCACAAAAATTCTTTTTTTCCAAACACCCGTTCCGCACAAACCGGCGGGCGGCGGCGCGGCGCGTGCCCTCTTGTGTTGGCTTGGGCTTTTGGCATATAATGTGGTGGTGGAAATGAAAACGTTTTCGTGCGCCGCGGGGCGCATGTTTTGAGGGTGTAAGAAGCATGGAATTGAATATCGGGGTTGACCTGGGCGGAACGAATCTGGTCATCGGCCTGGTCGAAGGCGAGAGCAACATACTCGCGAAAAAACAGACGGCTACAAATGCAGGCAGGCCTGCCGAGTCCATTGTCGAGGATATAGACCGCCTCTCGCGGGAAGCCGCGGCGGAAGCCGGCGTGGACTTTGCGGATATCCGCAGCATAGGCTTCGGGTCTACCGGCATAGCCAACAGCACGACCGGGCGCATGGAGTTCGCCGCGAACCTCTTCTGGAGCGACGTGCCCATCCGCGACCTGATTTCCGGCCTTACCGGCAAGCCCGTGTTCATAGACAACGACGCGAACGCGGCCGCCTACGGGGAGCACCTTGCCGGCGCCGGCAAGGATGCCGACATCTCCATGACCCTCACCATCGGCACGGGCATAGGCACCGGCCTCGTCATCCGTAATGAAATCTACCGCGGCTTTAACTTCGCCGGCATGGAGGCCGGCCACATGGTCATAATCCAGGACGGGCGCCCCTGCAAATGCGGCCGCAAGGGCTGCTACGAGCGCTACGCCAGCGCCTCCGGCCTGATTTACACCACCGGCGAGTTCATGGACGAGGATCCCGCGTCCTCCCTGTGGACGGCCTGCGAGGGCGAGAAAATCCGCCTGAACGGCCGCCTGATTTTCGACGCCGCGGACGCCGGCGACGCCACTGCCCTGCGCGCCGTGGACACCTTCATAGGCCACCTCGCGTGCGGCGTAACCAGCCTTCTGAACATGTTCCAGCCGGAAATCCTTGCGGTGGGCGGCGGCATCTCCGCGCAGGGCGAGCGCATCCTCGCGCCCGTCCGCGAGATAGTCAGCCGCGAACTGTACAGCCGCTTCGGTAAGAACCACGCAAAAATTGTTAAGGCCGAGCTCGGAAACGACGCCGGCATTATCGGCACCGCTAACCTTTGGAAGGAGGGAATAAAATGAGCGCCGCCAATGACACGTCTGCCTGCCTTATAGGCATAGACATAGGCACATCCGGTACCAAGAGCGCTCTCTTCGCCGCGGACGGCACGCCGGTTGCCTCTCATACGGCGGAGTATCCCATGGCGCAGCCCGCAAACGGCTGGGCCGAGCAGGACCCGCAGCACTGGTGGAACGCCGTCTGCGAGGGGCTACGCGCCGTTCTCGCGCAGGCTGGCGCACGCGAAATCGCGGGCATAGGGCTGTCAGGACAGATGCACGGCCTCGTCATGCTGGACGCGGGCGGAAACGTGCTGCGCCCCTCCATCATCTGGTGCGACCAGCGCACGGAGGCGGAGGTGGCGGACATGGACCGCCTGATTGGCCATGAGAAGATTATCCGCATCACCGCGAATCCTCCCATGACCGGGTTTACCGCTGCGAAGATTCTCTGGGTGCAGAAGAACGAGCCGCAAGTCTACGAACGCTGCGCGCACATCCTGCTGCCCAAGGACTACATCCGCTATAAGCTCACCGGCGAGTTTGCCACGGAAGTGAGCGACGCCTCCGGCATGCAGCTCATGGACGTGCCTGCGCGCACCTGGTCGGGCGAGCTGCTGTCAAGTTTTCATATTGACAGCGCCTGGCTTCCGAAAATCTATGAGTCGCAGGAGATAACCGGCACCGTGCACGCGGACGCGGCGAAAGAAACAGGCCTTCCCGCAGGCACGCCCGTGGTGGGCGGCGCGGCGGATAACGCCGCGGCGGCCGTGGGAACCGGCGTGGTCATGGCCGGCAAGGCCTTTACCACCATAGGATCCTCTGCGGTCATCTACGCCGTATCCGACGAAGTGAAGATAGACCTTGCCGGCCGCGTGCACACCCTGTGCGCCAGCGTGCCCGGCAAGTGGACCGTCATGAGCTGCACCCAGGGCGCCGGCCTCTCGCTCAAATGGCTACGCGACAACGTCTGCACGCAGGAAACCATCAACGCGGAAAAGCGCGGGGTAGACCCCTACGTGCTCATGGACGACATGGCCGAGGCGCTACCCATAGGCGCGAACCGCCTTCTTTTCCTCCCTTATCTAATGGGAGAGAGGAGCCCGCACCCCGACCCGGACTGCCGCGGCGTGTTCTTCGGACTCTCCGCCATGCACGGCCGCGCCGAGCTTATCCGCGCCGTCATGGAGGGCGTGGCCTATTCGCAGCTCGAGTGCCTGAACGTCTTTCGCGAGATGGGCGTTCCGGTGGACGACATGGTGCTGACCGGCGGCGGCGCGAAGAGCCCCTTCTGGGCGCAGATGCTCGCGGATCTTTACGGCGTACCGGTAAGCGCCCTTGCCCAGGACGAGGGGGCGGCCGGCGGCGCGGCCCTGCTCGCCGCCACAGGCATTGGCCTTTACAAGGACCTTGCGGAGGCGTGCGAGGCGGCCGTAAAGCGCGGTAAAACGCTCACGCCGGACAAAGAAAGAAGCGCGCAGTACGCGCCCTTCTTCGAACTCTATAAAAAACTGTATCCGGATCTTACGGAAGATTTCCGCACGCTGTCAAGTCTTTGACGTTCGTCCTATTCATATTTTGTCTGGATTGCCGGAACGAGTCCGGCAATGACGCGTGTCTATATCTACGCACGCTGTCAAGTCTTTAGCTTGACAGGCACGAGCCCTTGCTACACTTCGTCCGGCGACACCGTGTCCGAGTGGTCGAAGCGGAAGAACTGCGGGAGACCGCCTTCCATCCTTTCGCTGGCTTCGCCGCGCACGAGCGGCAGCAGGTAGTCCACCATCTCCTGCGAGACATTGGTGCCCTTCATGGTAATCCACTCGCGCGGGACGTGCTTTTCCTTGTTCGCCACAAGGTTCACGTCCGCGTAGTCGTAGTAGGTTATGTACGGGTTATTGCCGGTGCGGTGTATGGCCACCATAACGCCCGTCATGCCGTTTAAGGCCGCTTCCACGGCCAGGTACCCGCACTCGTAGGACTCGTTCAGGTCCGTCATGCTCGCCAGGTGCGCCGCCGAGCGCTGCAGGGAGGAAAACTGCACCGAGCGCGTCTTGAGGTTGTCTATCTTCACGTTTGCGCGGACCATCTCCTCCAGCCTGTGCGCCGCGCCGCCCAGCGTCTTATGCCCGAACATATCCAGCACGTCGCCCATGGTGGACAGGTAGCTGCCGTCCGCGAGCTGTATGCCCTCCGAAACCGCCACCACCACGTGCGTATCCTTCTCGACCTGCGCCTGCACGCGCTTAACGAAATTCTCCGGGTCGAAGACCACCTCCGGCAGGTATATCAGCTGCGGCGCGGGAATACCGCCCTGCCGCGCCAGCGCACTTGCCGCCGTGAGCCACCCGGCATTGCGCCCCATAATCTCCACAATCGTCACAGACGGTTTGGGATAGACTATGGTGTCTAAATAAACCTCGCCCACGCTGGCCGCCACGTACTTGGCCGCGCTGCCGAATCCCGGCGTGTGATCCGTCTCCATAAGGTCGTTGTCTATGGTCTTGGGGATGCCTATGACCGAAACCTCCTCGCCGCGCAGCTTGAAATAGTTCGCAAGCCGCGCCACCGTATCCATGGAGTCGTTTCCGCCATTGTAGAAAAAGTAGCCTATGTTGTATTCCTTGATTATCTCAAGCACCTGCTCGTACGCCTCTTCCTCCTTGGGAAGTTTGAAACGCGAGCTGCCCAGCGCCTGCGCCGGCGTATGGATAAGCATATCGAAATCGTCCGAGGAGGTTATCTGCTTGGAGACATTGATAATCTTACGCTCCAAAAATCCCTTCATGCCGTTCACGGCGCCCAATACGTTTCGCACCTTAGCGCTCCCCATGGCACGCGCTATAGCGCCCGCAATAGAAGCGTTAATCGCGGAAGACGGCCCGCCGCTCTGTGCAATCAAAATGTTTTTCGCGTCCATATCTGCCCCCTCCTAAGCCACTTGAAATCACTCCCCCCTATGATACCACAAAACCGCCCCGGAATTCCCGGGGCGGTACGCGCGCTATGCGAGCTGCTTCACGGTGCTCATGGCGAACTTTCCGCCATCCATGATTATGTCGCAGCCGGTCAGGTAGCTCACCTTGGGGTCAAGCAGATTCTTGATCAGGTATGCCATCTCTTCCGGCTCACCGACCCGCTTGTACGCTGTGCCTGCGGCTATGGAAGCCAGAAACTCCTTCTGGGTAGCCAGCATGGGCGTGTTAAACGAGCCCGGGGCAATGGAAATGATGCGCAGCCCTTTCGCTCCGAACCGCGAAGCGTTGGCCATGGTGTAATGTATCACGAAGCGCTTCGTAGCCGTGTAGCCGGGATAGGTATCCGGCAGGCGGCCGGGCATGGGATTGGGCACCTTGACGATAAACTCCAGACACTTCTTTCCGAAGTCGGGGTCCGTGGGCGCGTCCCAGACAGCTTTCTCCTCCGGTGTGGGCTGGTAATAGTAGCCGGTAATCGAAGAATAGTTGAGCATGGTTCCTTCCGTCATGAGCGGAAAAAACGTCTCCACCATATTCACGGTGCCCACCATGTTTATCTCGACCATCTGCTCGTTCGTGGACACGTCAAAGTCCACACCCGCCGCATTCACCACGTTGCCAATCGGGGCAATTTCCCCGGCAGCCGCCGCAAACGCCTTAACCGACTCTATGTCGGAAATATCACATCTGCCGCCGTACGCTTCCACGCCCGCTTCTTTCAGGGTGGCAAGCGCATTCTGAAGCCGCTCCGGATTCCGGCCGCCCACAAATACGGGGCCGTACTCCGCAAGCGCCTTCGCCGTGTCCAGCCCCATCCCGGAAGTACCCCCTGCAATAACCTGGATCTTTTTCATCTCCGACCTCTCTCTTTCCCGCGAAACGCGAATAACCTGGTCTAAAACCGACGGTTGTTATTTAACATTTTCCCACCCAAAAAGCAAGCGCTTACAGAAAAAACCCGCTCCGTAAGGAGCGGGTTTTTGTTTTTGGAACCGGCAACGTCCTGCTTTCCCGGGCAGTCACCCACCGAGTATCATCGGCGCTGACGAGCTTAACTACTGTGTTCGAGATGGGAACAGGTGGAACCTCGCCGCTATAGTCAC
>JAISTV010000012.1 GCA_031272485.1 Eubacteriales Family XIII. Incertae Sedis bacterium | reverse complement strand
GACGGTGGCCCGCGACTGGCAAACGAGAGGGCGGTGGTCAGAATTACAGATAGTCTGTAGGTTTCACCGCAGAATCTACAGACTATCTGCGAATTTGGCCAAATTCACGCGAAAACCATTGAAAATCCACAAACTATCTGTAATTCTGGCCACCCCGCCGCTGGGGTGCGCTGCTGGATTGCCGGGACGAGTCCGGCAATGACTGGGAGCTGCGTCCGGCAATGACGGCGGGGCGGACTTGCGCTGGGGTGCGCTGCTGGATTGCCGGGACAAGCCCGGCAATGACGGTGGGGGTGCCCGGCAATGACTGGGAGCTGCGTCCGGCAATGACGGGGAACTACGCCCGGCAATGACGGTGGGGCGCGTTTCCCCGCCGCTGTCCGGCGGTTACGCCTTTTTTAGGGATACTAAGAATATGTGGACTTCGTCGGCTTCGGGTTGTTCGGCTATGTGGCGGTAGTGGTAGCCGCCGCGGGGCGACTGGTCTGTTACCATGTCTTCGCCTATCAGTTCGCCGTCTTTGTAGTAGAGCGTCAGGATGCGGCGGTTTTCTATGTCCTCCACTATGTCATTGGGGAAGTAGATTTCGAAGGCGTCTTCGCCGTCTACCGCGAAGATGTAGTCGCTCGAGATGACGGTCACGTTCTTTGCCGTTAACATTGTCCAATGGAGAGCGTATACGTCCTCGAGCACCTCGGCTGAGACGGGAACCTGCCCCGTGAATGTCGCTTCCTTGGCTGCAAACGCCGATCCGGTATTCGCAGCGAGAAAGGCTGATACCGATTCCTCGTGTGTCTCCTGCAGGAAGAGGGCATCGCCTGCCTCTTCTACATGGAAATCGCGGTAGGTATACGCGCCGTTCGGGGCAAGGTAACCGCTGCCGGCCAGGTGCGGCGCGTAGGGGGTGGCGTACTGTGCGGCCGCCGCTATGGACGTGGTGGTGTGATTCAGATAGGAACCGTCTTCCCAGTCCTCTTCGCTTCGGTAGAGCATCAGAAGCGTATCCGGATATCTTACCTTTCCATCTATGTCCACAGAAAGCGGGGCCGGATCGAACGACTTCAGATCGTAGTCCGTGAATTCCGCGATAATGCCCATACCGTGCGAAACCAAATATTCGAACGTGTCCGTACCATCGTAATACTCGGAAACCAGCCCGTCCGTACCGTAGATATTCTCCATGTCAAAATAGGTATCTGCATGTCCGCCGTAGTAAACCAGCAGCCCGTCCGGCGTCTTTCCCAGCTTCTCCGTAACCACCGCCACAGCGTCCTTCTGTATCAGGTCGCGCTGGTAGTTGTCCGAGCCGCTCGTGGTCTCTTTGTCGCCGCGTATCGCCACGAGAAACGGGTACTGGTTGTACTCCATGTTCACGCAGACCATGCCACTGGCAGCCGGCGCCATGTCCAGGACGGCTTTCGCGTTTCCCTCTATGGCTTCCGACTCCACCACCAGCGGTGTAAAGCCGTACTTCGCTTCGATATAGGCTATGGCGTTCGCCTCCCCCTGTTTGGCGTACTGCCGGTACTCCGCGTTTTCCGCCGGCGTCCGGCACGCGCCAAGCGCCCCGACGAGCACGAGAAGGGCAGCCGCCAGGGCCGTCAGCCGAACCATTGTTTTCGTAGACTTTTTCATATGCTTTTCCCCGACCGCGCGGGGCCTCCCACAAAGATATCTTATCACAGTATGCTATAATGATAAAAACCAGAACTCTTCCTATGGAAGAGGACGGGAGACGCGAAAAAGGCGCAGAGGGGAGTCGCCGTTTTGAACGGAATTGAAAAATTCAACAGAAGGCTGCAGTTTGTGGCGCGTCTGGCGGACCGACCGCTCATAGCGGGGATCCGGCGCGGCTACATGTACCTCGTGCCCATGCTCATAATAGGCGCCGTCATCGTGGCCATCCTGAACATTCCGATCCCCGGCTTCCAGACCCTCATGGCCGGCACGTTCGGCGAAGGCTGGAAGACGCTCCCCCTGATTATCCACAACGCCACCCTTCAGGTCATCTCGCTGTCCGCCGTGCTGTGCATATCCTACTCGCTCGCCGGCAATGAAAAGGCGGTGCAGACGGGGCGAATCCGCTCCATCTATCCCGTCATAACGGCCTTTGCGTCGTATGTCGCCTTCCTTACGCCCAAGGAATTGACGGACGCGGTGGTCTCGGCCAAGGCGGCCGGCGCCAGCTCCATGTTCATCGCCACCTTCGTGAGCGTGGTGTCCGTCAAGCTACTCACACAGCTGCACATCCTCTACGACCGGATTGTGCCCGAACGCATGTACTCCTACAACGGCAACAGCACGCTGCGTCAAGCTTTTCACTTGACACCCGCTATCCTCATGACGGTGTTCGTCTTCGTGTTGGCCAACATGGTCTGGCACCACACGGCGCTCGACGAGACGGTCTCCGGCGCTTTCATGAACGCGTTCCACTACCTGTTCATGCGGCAGGACATCTTCTCCATGATTATGATTGTGCTCATTACGCAGATTCTTTGGTTCTTCGGCATCCACGGCGGAAACGCCTTCATGGAAGCGTACAACGAGGCGCAGACCGCGGCGGCGGCGGCCGGCGGGTCCATGTCCATCCCCAAGGAATTTTTCGACATCTTCGTGTACTTCGGCGGGGCGGGCTCCACGCTGGCGCTGGTGGTGGCGCTGCTGATTTTCGGCTCGCGGCACTCCGACCGCAAGCTCGCCAAGGGCGCGCTGTTTCCGGGCCTGCTGAACGTAAACGAGCCGCTCATCTTCGGCCTGCCCATAGTCTTAAACCCGTACTACTTCATCCCGTTCCTGCTGGCGCCGGTCGCGGCCGCCGTCATCTCCTACGGGTTCATGACCGCGGGGCTCATGCCGTTTCCCACCGAGGCCGTAACGTGGACCATGCCCATCTTCGTGTCGGGCTACCTCGCTACGAATTCCGTGGCGGCAATTCTTGTGCAGGTCATCTGTTTTTGCGTGGCCGTGGGTATCTATATGCCCTTCGTGTTTATCTCCAAGCTCAACCAGGAGCAGGGATACCTCGAGGACTTCAAACTCATGACCCGCGAGATTATCTACTACCAGCAGAGCACCGAGACGCGCGTGCTTAACCGCGCGGACGAGATCGGTTCGGTGGCGCGGTATCTGGCGCGGGAGATTCGCAACCAGATTTCCCGCTTAGAGCTGCCGCCGCTCGGCAAGAACGCCATGCACATGGAGTACCAGCCCAAGAGCACCATAGACGGGCGCGTGGCCGGCGCGGAGGCGCTGCTACGCTGGACGCACCCGCTCTTCGGCTACATATCGCCCATGGTCATCCTGGGGATAGCCGACGAGGCCAAGCTCAGCAACGCGCTGGGCCGCTGGATTATCCGGCAGTCCATGTACGACATGTACCGCGGGCACCAGGCCGGGTATCTGCGCGTAAAGCTCTCCGTGAACCTTTCGCCCGTGCAGCTGAACACGGACGCGGAACTGGGGCAATACATAGGTAAGCTCATCCGCGAGTATAACCTGGCGCCGGAGGATCTGGACTTTGAGCTCACGGAGAACGCCATGATTCTCCAGTCGGAGCAGCTGCAGAAGACGCTGTCGTTTATCCGGCAGCGGGGGTCGGACATTTCCATTGACGACTTCGGCATGGGGCACTCGTCGCTGAAATACCTCTTCGACTTTTCCGCCAATGTCGTGAAGCTGGACGCTTCCCTCGTGCAGGACATCAATAACGGCGAGGACCGCAAGATAGTCATCCGGGCCATACTCGATTTGTGCCGGAAGCTGGACGTGAAGGTGGTGGCGGAAGGCGTGGAGACGGTCGAGCAACTCGAGGCCATTCACGCGCTCGGCGCGGACTACTTCCAGGGCTTCTATTTCAGCCGCGCGCTCCCTTACGACGCGTTCCTTGCGTACATGGACAAGCAGGGCACCATATAGAAAATCCCCGATAGACAAAACGTGCGCGTTTTGATACATTTGAGTGTGAGAGGTGGTGAGAACTATGCGTGAACCGATTCAGTGGATAAGAAATGATATGCCGCGGGAGGTGGCTGCCGGCATGCTGGCGCTGTTTTCCGACGAGGAGAAGGCCAAGATACGGGCGTTCCACGAGAGCTTTCCGCAGTACGAGGCGACACCGCTCGTGCACCTGCCGGCGCTGTCCGAGAAGCTGGGCATAGGCGGCCTTTACGTGAAGGACGAGAGCTACCGCTTCGGCCTGAATTCGTTCAAGGTGCTGGGCGGGACGTATGCCGTGGGCAAGTACGTGGCGTCCCGGCTGGGCAAGGACATCTCGCAGATTTCCTACGAGACGTTCCTGGCACCGGAGACCAAGGAGGCGGTGGGCGAGATTACGTTCTACACCGTGACGGACGGCAACCACGGGCGCGGCGTGGCCTGGGCGGCCAACAAGCTCGGACAGAAGTCCGTGGTGCGTATGCCGCGGGGCAGCGCGCAGGCACGCGTGGAGAACATCCGCGCGGAGGGCGCGGACGTGGAAGTGACGGAGCTGAACTACGACGACGCCATCCGGGCGCTGGCGCGGCAGGCGGAGAGCGACCCGAACGGCGTGCTCGTGCAGGACACGGACTGGAAGGGCTACGAGCAGATTCCCTCGTGGATTCTGCAGGGATACAGCACGGTGGCGGCGGAGGCGCACGAGCAGCTGGAGGCTTACGGCATCTGGAAGCCCACGCACATCTTTGTGCAGGCGGGCGTGGGCGCATTCGCGGGCAGCGTGCAGGGGTATTTCGCGAGCATCTACGGCGAGGACTGCCCCGTGACCACGGTGGTGGAGGCCACGGCGGCCAACTGCCATTACCGCAGCGCGCTGGCGGGACATCGCGTGGCGGTGGGCGGCGACCTGGCGACCATCATGGCGGGGCTGGCCTGCGGCGAGGCGTGCGGCATCTCCTGGGACATCCTGAAGAACAACGCGCGGTTCTTCGCGTCGTGCTCCGATTGGGTTACGGCGCTGGGCATGCGCATGTTGGGTGCGCCGCTTAAGGGTGACACGCGGATTATCTCCGGCGAGAGCGGGGCGGTTACGGCCGGTCTGGTCTCGGCGGTCATGACGGACGAGGCGAACCGCGACTTTCGCGAGGCGCTCGGCCTGGGGCCGGAGTCCATAGTCCTCGTGGTCAGCACGGAAGGCGACACGGATCCGGACCGGTACCGCGACATAACCTGGAACGGTTTTTGCGCATCGACGGAGAAATAGTAGTAGAGAGAGAGGTAAGTATGTTGGAGTACGAAAAAATTCGGGAAGCGGCGGAAGGATACCGCGCGGACATGACGGCGTTCCTGCGTGACCTGATCCGGCTTCCCGGGGAAAGCTGCGGCGAAAAGGAGACGGCCGCCAGAATTGTGGCCGAGATGAACAAGCTCGGTTTTGACGAGGCGGGCATAGATAACATGGGAAACGCGCTGGGCTACATGGGCACGGGCGCGCGCCTCATAGCCTTTGACGGACACATAGACACGGTGGGCATAGGCAATCCGGAGAACTGGACATTTGACCCCTATGAGGGCTATGAGACGGACGAGGAGATAGGCGGGCGCGGCGCGAGCGACCAGCTCGGCGGTGTGGTTTCCGCGGTCTACGGCGCGAAGATTATGAAGGACCTTTCGCTTCTTCCGGAAGGCACGCGCGTTCTCGTTTCCGGCACGGTGCAGGAGGAAGACTGCGACGGCCTGTGCTGGGAGTACATGATTAAGGAAGAGGGTATACGCCCTGAGTTCGTGGTTATAACCGAGCCCACGGACGGGAAGATCAACCGCGGCCAGCGCGGCCGCATGGAGATACGCGTAGAGGTGCAGGGCGTCTCGTGTCACGGCAGCGCGCCGGAGCGCGGCGACAACGCCATCTACAAGATGGGCGAGATTCTCGGCGAGGTGCGCGCGCTGGGCGACCGGCTCAAGGACGACGCGTTCCTGGGCAAGGGCACGCTCGCCGTTTCGCAGATTTACTTCTCTTCGCCCTCGCGCTGCGCGGTGGCGGATATGTGCGCCATCTCCATAGACCGGCGCCTCACCGACGGCGAGACCTGGGAGTCCGCACTCGAGGAACTGCGCCAGCTTCCCTCCGTGCAGAAGTACGGCGGCGTGGTCTCCATGTACGAGTACGCGCGGGAGAGCTACACCGGGCTTACCTATCCCATAGAGTGCTTCTTCCCCACGTGGGTGCTGCCGGAGGACGCACCGGCGGCGCAGGCGGCGGTCAAGGCGTACCGCGGCATCTACGGGGAGCCCGTCGTGGACAAGTGGACGTTCTCCACGAACGGCGTGTCCATCATGGGCCGCAATGGCATTCCGTGCATAGGCTTCGGCCCCGGCAAGGAGGCCCAGGCGCACGCGCCCAACGAGAAGACGTGGAAGGAAGATCTGGTTCGCTGCGCCGCGGTCTACGCGGCCATACCGGCATCGTATGAGAAATAGAAGGGGAAGAACATGACTGTCAATCTAAAAAGCTTTACAGAGAAACTGAATGCCATAGGAACCGGCACGCTTTACGGCGAGGACTTTTTCCTCACGTGGGAAAAGAGCGTAGCGGAACTCGAAGCCGTGTTTACGGTCGCGGACGCGCTGCGCGCCCTGCGGGAAGGAAACGCCAGCGCCCGCATATTTGACAGCGGCCTGGGCATAAGTCTCTTCCGGGACAATAGCACGCGTACGCGTTTTTCCTTCGCTTCGGCCTGCAATCTGCTCGGGCTCACGGTGCAGGATCTCGATGAAGGAAAGTCGCAGATAGCCCACGGGGAGACGGTGCGCGAGACGGCGAACATGGTGAGCTTCATGGCGGAGGCCATAGGCATTCGCGACGATATGTACATAGGCAAGGGCAATACCTACATGCACGCTGTGTCCGACGCGCTCAAGGAAGGCTATGAGGCCGGTATCCTCCAGCAGCGTCCCACGCTCGTAAACCTGCAGTGCGACATAGACCATCCCACGCAGTCCATGGCGGATCTGGCGCACGTGATTCACACGTACGGCGGCGTGGAGAACCTGAAAGGCAAGAAGGTCGCCATGACCTGGGCGTACTCGCCGTCTTACGGCAAGCCGCTTTCCGTGCCGCAGGGCGTCATAGGGCTGTTTACGCGCTACGGCATGGACGTGTCGCTGGCGTACCCGGAAGGCTACGAGGTCATGGACGGCGTGGTAGGCGTAGCGGAGAAGAACGCGGCGGAGACCGGCGGAACGTTTTCCGTTACGCATTCCATGGACGAGGCGTTTGAGGGGGCGGACATAGTCTATCCCAAGAGCTGGGCGCCTTACGCGGCCATGGAGAAGCGCACGGAGCTTTACGGCGCCGGCGACTTTGACGGGATAGACAAACTGGAGAAAGAACTGCTCGCGCAGAACGCGAACTATGTGGACTGGGAGTGCACCGAGGAACGCATGCGCCGGACGAACGGCGGCAAGGCGATGTACCTGCACTGCCTGCCCGCGGACATCACGGGCGTGAGCTGCGAGAAGGGCGAGGTGGCGGCGAGCGTGTTCGACCGGTACCGGACGTCGCTCTACAAGGAAGCGAGCTACAAGCCGTATATCATAGCGGCCATGATCTTTTTATCCAAGGTTAAGGATCCGGCCGCTAAGTTGAAGGAACTGGCGGCAGGCGCTAAGTTGCGCGCCGCGCTATAGCGAAAGTCGGTACGTATGCCCCGGCCTGCCCGGGGATCGGGTGACGAACTATATAAAGAGGTGTTTATGCGCATTGTTGTGGCTTTGGGCGGGAACGCCCTGGGAGAGAATCTGGATGAGCAGATGACCGCGGCCAAGGTGGCGGCGGTGTCCGTGGCCGACCTGATTGAGGATGGCCACGAGGTTATCCTTGTGCACGGAAACGGGCCGCAGGTAGGCATGATAGAAACCGCCTTTGAGACCGCCGCCAAGGCGGACCATCATTTCCCCGTGCTCCCCATGTCCGTGTGCGTAGCGCTCACGCAGGGCTACATAGGCTACGACCTGCAAAACGTCCTGCGGCGCGAGCTCGCCATGCGCGGCATAGAAAAGGAAGTCTGCGCCGTGATTACGCAGGTCATGGTGGACCCTAAGGACCCGGCCTTTGAAAACCCGTCCAAACCCATAGGCGGCTATATGAGCGAAGAGGAAGCGAGCAAGCTGCGCGCCGGAGGAGAAGCCGTGGGCGAGGACTCCGGGCGCGGGTGGCGCCGGATGGTCGCCTCGCCGCTGCCGGTGGACGTGGTAGAATCCAAGACCGTCAAGGCGCTCGTGGAGAAGGGCCAGGTGCCCATAGCCTGTGGCGGCGGCGGGATTCCCGTCGTGTGGCGGGACGGGCAGTTTCACGGCGTGAGCGCGGTGGTGGACAAGGACCGCGCGGCGGCCTTGCTGGCGGAAATCCTAGATGCGACCATGCTGGTGATTCTCACGACCGTTTCCAAGGTCTCGATAAATTTCGGAAAACCCGACGAGCGGCAGGTGGACGGACTCACAACAGAGGAAGCGCGAAAATACATGGCCGAAGGTCAGTTCGGCAAGGGCTCCATGCAGCCCAAGATAGAGGCGGCCATTCAGTTCTGCGATTCCGGGCCTGGCAGAAAAACGCTCATAGCCAAGCTTACGGAAGCGCACGACGCGCTCCTCGGAAAGACGGGCACGCGCATATGTTGATTCTGAGCAGTCCGGACATCCGAATAGAAAACGGCGTCATAGCCGAAATGGGAGAGGGGCTTGCACCCCTTCCGGGGGAAGAGGTAATCGACGCGCGCGGCCTGCTCGCGTTGCCCGGCGGCATAGACGTACACACGCACATGGATCTCGACGTGGGGTTTACCCGTTCGTCGGATTCTTTTTTTACGGGCACCCGCGCGGCGGCGTGCGGCGGCACGACCACCATTGTGGACCACCCGGCCTTCGGGCCGGCAGGGTGCAGCCTGCACCACCAGATAGATGCCTATCATGAGCTGGCTGCGGATGCCGTAATCGACTACGGTTTTCACGGCGTGGTGCAGCGCGTGGACGATGGAATCCTCGCGGAGATTCCCGCGCTCATGGAAGCGGGCGTGACCAGCTTCAAATTCTATATGACCTACGACCGCCGGCTGAAGGCACCGCAGATTCTTCAGCTGCTTCAGGCCGCGCGGGCGCTGGGCGCGCTGCCCATGGTGCACTGCGAGGACCACGAAATGCTTACGGCGCTGCGCGAGGAGCTGGTGCGGGAGGGGCACACGCAGCCTATTTACCATGCGAAGAGCCGCCCTGCGGACTGCGAGGCGCGCGCCGTTAAAGAGATGCTCGCGCTTGCGGCGCAGGCGGAAAACGCGCCGCTTTACATCGTGCACGTGAGCACGAAGGGCGGCATAGAGGCGATTGCGGATTACCGCGCGGCAGGCGGCCGCATTTACGCGGAAACCTGTCCGCAGTATCTTACGCTGGACGAATCGCTCTACGAGCGCGAGGATGGGCTGAACTTTATCCTGAGCCCGCCGCTGCGCCGGGCGGAGGACCGCGAGGCACTGCTCGCGGCGATAGAGGCCGGCGTGGTGGATGTGGTGGGCACGGACCATTGCCCTTTTACCACGGAGCAGAGAAAGCGGGGCGCGGATAACTTTACGCTTTGCCCGAACGGCCTGCCGGGGGTGGAACTCCGTTTCAATTTGCTGTATTCTGAACTTGTGGCAAGCGGCCGTGTCAAGCTCGAGCGCTTTACAGACCTCGTGAGCACGAACCCGGCTAAGTTATTTGGGCTTTATCCGCAGAAGGGCGTGCTGGCGGTGGGGTCGGACGCGGACCTAGTCCTGTTTGACCCGGGCGAGACGTGGACGGTTACGCGGGACTTGCTACACGAAAACGTAGACTATACACCGTATGAGGGGATGCGGCTTCAGGGACGGGTGCGCGCGACCATAGCGCGCGGGGAGACCGTTTATAAGGACGGCGTCTTTACCGGGCAGCCGGGAAGAGGGCGCTTTATACGGAGGAGGAAAAGCCATGTCTGAGATTATGCATTGCTATTCATACGACTATCTGTTAGATCAAGCGACGCGGCAGTTTGACCGCGAGAGAAGTATATTCGGAATCCGGGAGGAGAAGTTCTTTCAGTCTTCCGGCCCGGGGACGGAGATCTTCGGCAAACACATCGCCACGCCCATAGGGCCGGCGGCCGGGCCGCACACACAGCTCGCGCAGAACATCGTGAGCGCGTACCTGGCCGGCGCACGGTTTTTTGAACTCAAGACCGTGCAGATTATGGACGGGGAGGAACTGCGAAACTGCGTGCCGCGCCCGTGCATCAACGCGCGCGACGAGGGCTATAACGTGGAATGGTCCACGGAGCTTACCACGGCCGAGGCCTTCGGCGAGTACGTTAACGCGTGGAACCTCATTCAGGAGCTGGGCGCCAGGCATAACCTGGACCGGGACGTGATTTTCAACATGAGCGTGGGCTACAGCTACGAGGGTATAACCTCGGAGAAGATAGACGGGTTCATAGAGGGGCTCAAGGAGAAGGGGATAAGCAACAGCGTGACGCTCTCCACCCTGCACGGATGCCCGCCCGAGGAAATCGAGAAGATTGCCACCTATCTGCTGCGCGAGAAGAAGCTGCACACGCTTGTTAAATGCAACCCCACGCTGCTCGGTTACCAGAGCGCGCGGCGGATTCTGGACGAGGCGGGCTACGGCTACGTGGCTTTTGACGCGCATCACTTCGAGGAGGATCTGCAGTTTGCGGACGCGGTGGCCATGATAGGCCGCCTGCAGCAGGTCGCGGCGGAGGAAGGCCTTTCCTTCGGCGTGAAGATTACGAACACCTTCCCGGTGGATATTAAGCACGGGGAGCTGCCCGGCGAGGAGATGTATATGTCCGGCCGCGCGCTCTTCCCGCTCTCCATGACGGTGGCGGGCCGTCTGTCCGAGGCGCTGGACTCTAATCTGGCCATCTCGTATTCGGGCGGCGCGGACGCGTTTAACCTCGCGCGCATTCTGGCGTGCGGCATAAGGCCGGTTACCTTTGCCACCACGCTGCTAAAGCCGGGCGGCTACGAGCGGTTTGCGCAGCTTGCGGCCATCACGGATGAGGCGCTCGGAAAGCTCGCGCAGTCCGGGGCGGCGGACAGCATTCCGCAGGCACAGAGGATTAGCCTCCTGGCGCAGGAAGCGCCTTCGCTTCCCCGGCACCGGAAGGAATACCGCGAGGTGGCCAGCCGCAAGACCACGCGGCCTCTGCCGCTGTTCGACTGCGCCGCGGCGCCATGCTCGCACGCGGGCTGTGCCATAAACCAGCGCATTCCGGACTACCTGTTTTCCGTCTCGACCGGAAACTACGCGGAGGCGTTCGCGGTCATAGCCCGCGACAACGTGTTGCCTTCCGTAACCGGCAACATCTGCGACCATCGCTGCCAGGCCAAGTGCACGCGCATAGACTATGATGACTCGCTTAAGATTCGCCAGGCGAAGAAGCTGGCGGCGGACGCGGCGCAGCAGGCCTTTAACGAAGGGATAACCCCGCCGCCGCTTGCCACGGAGAAGAAGGCGCTCGTAATAGGCGCGGGGCCGGCAGGTCTGGCCGCGGCCATCTACCTGCGGCGCAACGGCATGGCCGTGGACGTGCGGGAGAAGCGCGAAAAGGCCATGGGCATAGTCTCGTACGTCATCCCGGCATTCCGCATTCCGGAAGAGGCCATAGCGCGGGACGCCGCTGCCGCGGAAAGGTACGGCGTAAATATTACTTACGGCGCCCCGGCGGACTACGACCTGGCGCAACTGAAAACGTCCTACGACTACATCCTGCTCGCCACGGGCGCGTGGGAGAAGGGCGCCGGACCGCTGCCCGTAGATGACAAATGCGTGCTGGACGCGCTGCCGTTCCTGGAGCAGTCCAAGGCGTCTGGCCTTACGCTTTCCATAGGAAGTCGCGTGGCGGTCATAGGCGCGGGGGACGTGGCCATGGACTGTGCGCGCGCCGCGAAGAAGAACGCGGGCGCACCAGAAGTAACCATAGTCTACCGGCGCACGCGCGACTTTATGCCGGCGCAGCGCGAGGAAATAGAGCTGGCGCTTGCGGAGGGCGTACAGATTCGGGAACTGCTTTCCCCCGTGGCGTTTGCGGACGGGCAGCTCACCTGCGAAAACATGCAGCTGGGCGACTGGGACGAGAGCGGCCGGCGCGCGGCCGTACCGGGAGAAGGCCGGGAGGTTCTGGCGTTCGACACGGTCATCAGCGCGGTAGGCGCGCGCGTGGATACGTCGCAGTTTGCGGCGGGCGGCATCCTGCTTGACGAAAAAGGGGTGCCGGCGCTCAGCGAGCGGCACGAGACAAATATCGCGGGCGTCTATATCATTGGCGACTGCAAGGAAAAGCCCGCCACGGTGGTGCGCGCCATGGCGGACGCGAAGAACGCGGCGCGGGACATTCTCGAAAAGTGCGGCATTACGCCGGACTTCGCCCAGCCGGAAGAGCCGCTGCCCGTAGAGGCCTACCGGGAAGCGCGCACACACCTGCTTGGCAAGAAGGGCGTGCTTCTCCCCGCGAGCGAGGATGCGGAAGACGCGGCCCGCTGCCTTTCCTGCGCCATGGTCTGCGAGATATGCGTGGACGTGTGTCCGAACCGCGCGAATGTGGCGGTGGACGTGACGGATGCGCCCGCCGGCCTGTTTGGGCAGCCGGTTCAGATTCTGCATTACGATGCCGCCTGCAACGAATGCGGGAACTGTGCCACGTTCTGCCCGCTTGACGGCGCGCCGTACAAGGACAAGCTCACGGTCTTCGAAAGCGCGGCGGACTTCGCGAATTCGGAGAACCCGGGCTTCGCGGTGGGCGGTCCGAGCCGCGGCGTATCGGCCGAAGTGCTTGCGTACTTTCTCGGGAAACTGTAGCCGGACGTAACTTCCATTTCCGTATCCCGCGCGAGCCGCGGCGGCCTTGTTGCGCGCGCGTTGCATTCTTATTAAATTGCGAATCCGCTTGCTTTTCCCCTACTAATTACGGTAAAATATGCGTAATTAAGAGAATTTGTCTCTGGGGAGAGAGATCGAGATGGGGTTTCGTAAGAACACTGCGAACAAATCCTTTCGTGTCGTTTTTGCACTTTTATTGTCATTGATACTGCTTGCCACGCCAATCCTGACGGTTGCGAGCGAAATGGGAGAAGACGAAACACAGAGTGGGGAGGAGACTGTCACACAGGCTGCCGTTACTGCGCAGGAGCCTGCGGATGTTTCTGCGACCGAGCCCGCCGAATCCAATCAGATAGTAGAAGCCCTCGAAGCCCCGGCCGTGGAGGCCGTGCCGCAGGCAGGGACGCCCGCGGAGGATAGCGGTATTTCCGTCATGGGCGTAAGCACTCTCGCCGGCCCCAACGACTGGAACTACACGGACTTTACCTACAAGACCGACCCCGCGAACAGCTCGCGCAGCATAATAACCGGCTTTTCCGCGACCGGTCTGTATAAGCTCAACACCCTGCACTATACGGACGTGTGGCTCCCCGAGTACTACTGGACCCGCACCATATCCGGCGTGGCGGAGGGCGCCTTCAAGGACCGCGCCATGACGAGCGTCCACATTCCCGTGGCCAACGGAAACTCCTACACCTTTATCGAAAAGAACGCGTTTCAGAACGCCGGGCTTACGACCTTAGTCATCTACAAGTCCCGCACCACCGCCTACACCTTCCCGACGCTCACCACGCTCGGCGAGGGCGCCTTTATTGGCAACAAGCTCAAGGACTACGACAACAAGGGCACGGCCACCACGGACGACGACGAGGGCTTTGACTTCAACTCCCTTTTCGCGCTGAGTTCCGGCACGCTGCCCAAGAACGTCTTCAAGCAGAACGAGTTCACCAAGCTCGCGCTTCCGGCGAACATAACCACCATAGGCGAGGGCGCCTTCTACGGCAACAAGATTACGCAGATTCTGCCCGGCGGGCTGGATAACGTAACCGCCATAGGCGCGCAGGCGTTCGTGAACAACCAGCTCACGCAGCTTTCCCTCACGTCCGCCACGACCTCCATAGCCGCGGACGCCTTTAACAGCAACGGCCGCGTGGTGAAAATCACCATGCCCGACCCGCACACCGGCGTAAGCTCGCACTTCACCGCCGGCAGCGGCTACATAATCAACCCCGTGACCATAACCGTCACCCCGGCGGACAAGGACACGCTCGACCCCATCGGCTCCCCCTTCGACATAGGAAACGACTTTTCGAGCGACGTGCTCTTCGAACGCGGGGCTGCGGCCACCGTGCAGGCGCCTGCCTACGCGGGCTACGTGGTGGTTACGGATAACGCCAGCTATCCCGCGCCGCGCACCATTCCCGCCGCGGGAACCAACGCATCCGACCCGGACCACGAGAACGTGACCTTCCTCTACAAGCCCGCCGCCGCGAACCCGGTCATCAGCGCAAACGACCGCTTCGTGACGCAGGGTCAGGCCTACGACCAGACCACCGTTCTCTCCTGGGCCACCGCCACGGACGCGAACGGCACCTCCATTCCCGCGCAGACGAACGCGAGCGTCGTCCCGGGACTGTCCATAGAGTCCATAGTCATAGGCGGCAATTACTACGGTACATCGATTACGGCTTCCATGACCGCTTCCGTCGGAACCATTATAGAGATTACCTACAAGGCTACGGACAGTAACGGGGCCGTTTCCCGCGCGCTCATTCGCGCCACGGTGCAGTCCGACCCGCAGCTTGCCTACATCCCCAAGGCGGACGGCACGCCCAGCCTCTGGCAGTACGGAGACTTTACCTACGCAAACGAGACGGTAACCGTGTCGGTAGCCAAATATCCGAGCGGAAACTATACGGAGAGCGTGATCGGCATGACCGTTACGGGATTCTCCGCGGCAGGCAACAGCAAATACGAATCCAGTTCCGCGGCGCGGGCCTATCTGGCTCTGCCCGGCATAGATCCGACGAGCGGGAACGCCGTAGTGGCCATCTCCAGTAGCGGCGCGGGCGGCGGCACCAAATTCAACAGCAAGACCAATGCAAATGTGCCGGGCGCCATAGACCTCTCCAATATGACGGCGCTGGAGATCATCGGCGACACGGCCTTTTCCACGGCCTTGGACAACAATGCCGGTGCGTATAGTGACATCAACTTTGGTAACAGTGGCGCGCGACTGACCAAGCTCAGAGCAATCGGCGACAGCGCCTTCAGGTGGAACAAGGTGGTCAACCTGGATCTGTCTGGCCTCACAGCACTGGTTCTGATTGGTGACTTTGCCTTCTCTGATTCTTCCAGCAATAAGGTGGTGGACACCGGCGGCCACGCCCTGCAGTCCATCGACTTTTCCAACCTGCCATCGCTGTTGGCCATCGGCGATTTCGAGGGCACCGGCGGGCGCACCTTCATGAATTCCCAGCTGCGCAGCATCGACCTTTCGGGCGCGCCCAACCTGGAGCAGATCGGCATAGCAATCTTCTGCTCTGCCGCGCCTAATGGCGCTACCATCACCATTCCGGCTTTCCCGCTCGACCTCTCGATGTTGGACAAAGTGAAAATTATCGGTCAGTTCGCCTTCCGTGACTACCCCATCAGCGAGCTGAATATCAGCGGCATGGATTCGCTGGAGCGCATAGACGGCAACAACTTCGGTCACCTTGGCAGCGCCACGCTCGAGATAAAGGACAATCCGAAACTCACGATGATTTCGCCGGGTCTCTTCTCATACTCCGTTAGCCGTCAGCCGTACACGCAAACCTCTGTTACCACCCTGGTCATCGACAATTGCGACAGCCTGGAGGTTCTGCACAAGATGGGGACGGGCTCGGTAGGCACAACGGGGGATGCCGGCTTCGACGATCTGACGGCGCTTACCACTTTAGTCATCTCCAACAACGACCGCCTGACCACAATCGATACAGGCGGGACCACGCCCAAACCGTTCAACGCCCGCAACCTGACCAGCATAACGATAGAAAACAACGACAGCCTGACCACAATTTCCAGCCAGGCTTTCTCCAAATCCCAGTCGACCACGATTGTGATTGCAGGGAACGATGCGCTGACCGACATCGGTCAGGAGGCCTTCCTGATAAACCACGTCACCACACTGGACCTGTCCACCAACCCGATGCTCACGACCATAGGCAAAAACGCCTTTTCCCAGAACAACGGCGGCGGCAGTTCGCCTTCCAACGATGGCGGTAGCTATCTGACCAGCCTCAACCTCACAGGCCTGACGCATCTCGTGACCATAGGCAATGAGGCCTTTGCCAACGCCAAGCTCACGGGTATGCTGGACTTTACCTCCAACACCGGGCTGAAGAACATAGGCACGCGCGCGTTCCGTAGCAGCGCCATTTCGGGCGTGGCCTTCCCGCCATCCATTGAGCTGATAAACATCATGGCCTTCGCCTACTACAGCGGCGACAGCCTGGTGCTGGCCGACCTGCCGGCACTGAAGATTCTCGGTGCGGGCGCCTTTGGCCAGTACAACACGGAGGGTTCTCCGGGCACGCTAAAGACGCTGGAGCTGCGCAACCTGCCGTCCTTGGTTAATCTGAACCGGGCGGATGCCAGCTATAACGGCACGCCGGTCGAGTCGACGGATTTCAAAGCGGGCGCTACGATAGAAACCGCCTACTGCGTGACCTACGGCACGGACGGGATAGCCGGCACAAACGACGATGAGGCACAAGGCTCGTCCCTTGTCGGCGGCAACTTTGGCAACAGCCTGCCCAACCTGACCACCCTGACCATAGATAACGTAGGGCTGCGCGGCATCCCGCCCAAGGCCTTCTATGCCAGCCCGCTCACGAGCCTGACCATCCGCAACATGCCCTATCTGACCAACATAGGCCTCTACGGCGATAAAAACGACCCGGACAGCCAGACCTACGCGGGCATGAGCTACGGCACGGTGAACATAGACGGCTCGACGGCGCAGG
>JAISTV010000032.1 GCA_031272485.1 Eubacteriales Family XIII. Incertae Sedis bacterium | reverse complement strand
GCATAGTTCTTTAACATACCTGACGCCGGCGGAATACGCTCGAAATCAGGCGGCTAGAGACGGATTTTTTGGCTAACGGACTAACATGCCAAGTGGACACACTTTGGGGAGCGGGTCATTTGCTTGTAACCTCGATGTCCTCAGCAGATGGTTCAACGCTGTCGCTGGGATGATTGTGCGCAACAATGATGTTCGCTGCTCTATCCTCAATGGCCTTTGCGAAAATTTCCCTGGGATGAATCAGACTCTGGTTTAACGTGCCTTGAAAGACTACAGTGTTGCTGATTAAACGGTTTGCGCCGTCCAACGTTAGCACCACAAAGTATTCTTGCTTCTTATCTCTGATGTTGCCAAGCTCGCGCACGGCATCATCCGTGTTTGCGATTACCGGCCTGTCGGCGGGCATCAGAAACCTTTTGCCAAGTTCAAACAATGCGATGATTTCACTCGTCTTGGCGGCACCCATGCCTTTGATATTTGACAGTTCGCTGTACGTGACCGAACTGCCCTTGTCTTTCAATAGCTTCAAAATCTGCTTGGAGATTTCTTCTGCCGACACCTGTTGATTACCGCTGCCAATAATGAGGTGCAGTAGCTCTACATCGTTCAGATTGTTTACGCCAAATTTAATCAGCTTTTCTCTTGGCATCATTTTATCCATATAAGTTATATACCGCTTAACGCCTTGATATAAACAAGTCATAAACCCTTCCCCAACCCCGATCAAGTGGCGTGATTTTTTTTCTTGCGGCGGGGGGCTTGGTGGAGTAGTATTTAGTTAAAGTACCGGGTGGCCTTTTGGGATACCGTTTGGCCTTGAGCGTACATGCTCCGCAGATGCTCGCAGCCTGTTGGGACGGCGAGTGGTTTTTTTCGTGCCGGAATACGGCGAATGAGGCAGGAAAACAGGAGGAGATCGTTTTGGGCAAGATGTATTATCAGGAGGACATGGAGACCGCGTCGCGGGAAACCATGATCAAGCTACAGAATGAGAGGCTGGTTAAGAATGTAAAGCACGCGTACGACAACATTGCCGCCTACAGAGAGAAATGTAAAGAGACAGGTGTGGAGCCGGGCGACATAAAGTCCATAGACGACCTGCACAAGCTGCCTTTCCTCTCGAAGGACGACCTTAGGGACGCCTACCCGTACGGGTATCTGGCGCTTCCGCTGGAGGATGTGGTACGCATTCAGTCCACGAGCGGCACGACAGGCAAGCGCGTGGTGGCGTTCTACACGCAGGCGGACATAGACCTGTGGGACGAGTGCTGTGCGCGGGCCATAGTGGCGGCGGGCGGCACGAACAAGGACGTGGTGCATGTGAGCTACGGGTACGGGCTGTTTACGGGCGGCCCCGGGCTGAACGGCGGCTCGCACAAGGTGGGTTCCCTCACGCTGCCTATGTCTTCGGGCAACACGGAGCGGCAGCTGCAGTTCATGATAGACCTGGAGGCGACCATCCTGTGCTGCACGCCATCGTATGCGGCCTTTCTTGCGGAGAGCCTGCACAGCGCCGGCCTGCGCGATCAGATTAAACTGAAGGCGGGCATATTTGGCGCCGAGGCCTGGAGCGAGGAGATGCGGCGCGACATAGAGAAGAACCTCGGCATAAAAGCCTACGATATTTACGGGCTGACCGAGACCAGCGGCCCGGGCGTGTCCTTCGAGTGCGAGGAGCAGACGGGCATGCACATAAACGAGGACCACTTCATTCCGGAGATTATAGACCCGGATACGGGCGAGGTGCTGCCGCTCGGCGAGAAGGGCGAGCTTGTCTTCTCGTGTATCTCCAAGCAGGCGTTCCCGCTGCTGCGCTATCGCACGCGCGACATATGCGTGCTCACGCGCAACGAGTGCTCCTGCGGGCGGACCCTCATAAAGATGAGCAAGCCCATGGGCAGAAGCGACGACATGCTGATTATCCGCGGCGTAAACGTGTTCCCGTCGCAGATAGAGACAGTTCTCATGAAGGAAGGCTATCCGGCCAACTACCAGATAATCCTCGACCGCGTGAACCACACGGATACGTTCGAGGTGCAGGTGGAGATGACGCCGGAGATGTTCAGCGACGAAGTGCGCATAGTGGCGGAGAAGGAGAAGGAACTGCTCACGGCCCTGCGCGCCATGCTGGGCATATCCCCGAAGGTAACGCTTATGAACCCGCGGTCGATTACCCGCAGCGAAGGCAAGGCCGTACGCGTAATCGACAACCGCAAGATTTAGGAGGACGTTATGAGCATCAATCAGATTTCTGTCTTCGTGGAAAACAAGCCGGGCAAGCTCGCGGACATTACGGAGATCCTGGCGAAGGCCGAGGTGGACCTGCGGGCCATGTCCATAGCGGACACGCAGGACTTTGGCATTCTGCGCCTGATCGTGGACAACCCGCACGCGGCGCTCACCGCCCTGCGCGACAACGGCTGCACCGTGAACGTGACCTCGGTTCTGGCGGTGGAAATGCCGGACAAACCCGGCGGACTGGCCGGCGTGCTGCGCGTGCTCGCGGACAAGAACGTGAACGTGGAGTACCTGTACGCGTTCATCTCCAGAAGCAAGGGCAACGCCTACGTAATCCTCCGCGTGGAGGACAACGAGGAGGCCATGGCCGTGCTGAAAGAGGCCGGCATAGGCATAGTGACGGCGGAGCAAATCTATAGTTAAAGCAAAAAGGAAAACATGAAGAGAATCGACACATTAAATCCGCAGCAAAGAGAGGCCGCTCTGCATAAGGACGGCCCTCTTTTGATATTGGCAGGCGCCGGCAGCGGCAAGACGAGCACCATAGTCCACCGCATCGTGCACCTGATTACCGAGGAGGACGTGAGCCCGTTTCAGATTCTGGCCGTGACCTTCACGAACAAGGCGGCGGCCGAGATGAACGCGCGCGTGGTCAAGCTGCTATCAGACCCGGAGCGCTACGGCGTGTACACCGACCGCAGCGGACAGGAGTGCATCCGCGGGCTTTGGATCCTCACCTTTCACCGCTTCTGCCTGCGCGTCCTGCGGCAGAACGCGGGCCTCGTGGGCTTTACGGACCACTTCGCCATTTGCGACGCGGCGGAGCAGAAGGGCGTGGTCAAGGATTGCGTAAAGCGCCTGCACCTCGACGAGAAGAAGTATGCGCCGGCCTACTGTCTGTCCGTGATAAGCGACGCGAAGGGCCGCGGGCTCACGGCGGAGACGTATGCGCAGGAGGTGGCGGGCAGCATTTCCCGGGCGCCAATTGCAGAGGTCTTCCGGCTGTATTCGCAGATCCTGGCGGAGAGCGACCGGATGGACTTTGACGACCTGATCTGCAACACCGTGCGCCTGTTTACAGAGCACCCCGACGTGCTGGAGGAAAACCGGCGGCGGTTCCGCTACGTCATGGTGGACGAGTTTCAAGACACGGACAAGATGCAAAACCGTGTGGTGCAGCTGCTGGCCGGGGGGCACAAGAACATCTGCGTGGTGGGGGACGACGACCAGTGTATCTACACGTGGCGGGGCGCGGACATCTCGAACATTCTGAACTTCGAGAAGGCTTTCAAAGGCACCCGGGTCATTCGCCTCGAGCAGAACTATCGCAGCAAGGGCAACATACTGAACGCGGCGAACTCCGTCATAGCCAGGAACGCGTTCCGCAAGAAGAAGAAGCTGTGGACCGAACGCGGCGACGGCGAGAAGGTGCGCTACCTCGAGTGCTACGACGAGAAGGACGAGGCGCGCGCGGTGGCGCGGGAGATTCAGAAAGGCGTGAGCGAAGGCGGCAGCTACAGCGACTACGCGGTGCTCTACCGGACCAACGCCCAGTCGAGAAATTTTGAAGAAGCGTTTTCCGCCTTCGGCATTCCGTATCAGGTGGTCGGGGGGCTGCGGTACTACGACCGCAAGGAGATTCGCGACATGCTCGCGTACCTGCGGCTTGTGGACAACCCCAACGATAACCTTTCCATGCGGCGGATAATCAACGAGCCCAAGAGGGGCGTGGGCGACAAGTCATTGGCCAAGATTCAGGCCTATGCGGAGGCTTACGGGCTGAGCCTGTACGCGGCGCTCGCCCTGCCGGAGGTGCTGGGCGGCGTATCGAAAAACAGTGCGGAGGCGCTCAAGGCGCTGCGCGAGGCCATAGCGTATTTTTCCGAGACACCGGGGCTGCGGCTTACGGAAATCTACGACGGGCTGCTTGAGCGGTCCGGCTACCTGCCGGCGCTCGAGAAGCAGGAGGGCGTGGAGGCGCTCGGCCGCGTGGAGAACCTTATGGAATTCAAGTCCGTTTTGCTGGACTACGAGCAGACCGACCCGGAGATTTCGGTCGGGGCGTTCCTGGAGGACATTTCGCTCATCTCGGACATAGACAACCACGACCGCGCGGCGGACTCGGCCACGCTCATGACGCTGCACAGCGCGAAGGGGCTGGAGTTTCCGGCGGTGTTTCTCGCGGGGATGGAAGAGGGCATCTTCCCCTCGGCGCAGTCCGTGGATCGTCCGGACGGCGTGGAGGAGGAGCGCCGGCTGTGCTACGTGGGCATGACGCGCGCCAAGGACAGCCTGACCCTGCTGCGCGCCAAGGCGCGGACGCTCTACGGCCGGTTCGGCTACACCATCCGCTCGCGATTCTTAGACGAGATAGACAAGGAGTTCTTGGACGGCGCCGAGCTGCTCACGCCGGAGCAGACGGGGTTCTTCCATCGCTCCATGGGCGCGGAGGACGGCTACGCGGACGGCGGCAATATGGGCGGCGGGCAGAGCGGCTTTTCCGGCGGCGGGTTTCACGGCGGACGCTATGGCGGCTTTCCGGGGTACGGGCGCGGCGGCGGAAGCGTGGTGCGCCCCTTTGATAAACTAAAGGCGCAGCGCGAAGAGGCCCGGAGTCCCGGCGCGAAGGGCGCTTCGTATAAGGCGGGCGACCGCGTGGCGCACCCCAAGTTCGGGGAGGGCCTTGTGATAGAAACCGGCACGAAGACCGTTACGGTGCTGTTCGGCAGCGAAGGAAAAAAGAAGCTGGCCACGGATGTGGCGCCGCTTGAGAAGATATAGCGAAAAGGACTGCGGCTTATGGACGGGAAGATAAAAAGAATGCGCGAGCTAATGCAGACGCTGGACGCGGCGGCGCGGGCCTACTACGCGGAAGACCGCGAGGTAATGCCCAACCGCGAATACGACGCGCTTTACGATGAGCTTGCGGCGCTCGAGGGGGAAACCGGGCTGATCTTAAGCGGAAGCCCCACGCAGCGCCTGGGCTATGCCGTGAGCGAACGCCTGGAGAAGAAGGCGCACCGGCACCCCATGCTCTCCTTGGACAAGACCAAGTCCCCGGCGGAGCTGGCCGGCTTTCTTGGCGACAAGGACGGGATTCTCTCGTGGAAGCTCGACGGCCTGACCATTGCCCTCGAGTATCGGGACGGGGTACTGGCAGAGGCGGTCACGCGTGGGGACGGGACCACGGGCGAGGTGGTAACTGAAAACGCGCGGGCGTTTGAGAACGTGCCGCTTAAGATAGCGTTCCCCGGGACGCTGCTCATCCGGGGGGAGGCGGTCATCCGGTATTCGGACTTCGAGAAGGTGAACGCCGCCATAGAGGACGAGGCGGCCAAGTACAAGAATCCGCGAAACCTCTGCAGCGGCTCGGTGCGGCAGCTGAACAGCGCGGTCACGGCCGAGCGGCACGTGCGGTTCTACGCGTTCTCCTTGGTGGAGGCCGCGGAGGGGCTGCTTCCGGTGGACTTTTCCGACTCCCGCGAGGCGCAGCTTAAGTGGCTCGCGCGCGAGGGGTTTGGGACGGTGGGGTACCGGCGGGTGGACCGAGGAAACGTGGAGGAAGCGGTGGCGGCCTTCGCGCGGGAGGTGGAGACGAGCGACCTGCCCTCCGACGGGCTGGTGCTGCTGTTTGACAGCATCTCCTACGGGCAGAGCCTGGGGCGCACGGCCAAGTTTCCGCGCGACGCCATAGCCTTTAAGTGGGAAGACGAGCTGGCGGCCACCACGCTTACCGGGGTGGAATGGTCCACCTCGCGGACGGGTCTCATAAATCCGGTGGCCCTGTTCGCGCCGATAGAGATAGAGGGGACCACCGTCAAGCGCGCGTCCCTGCATAACCTGAGCATAATCGAAGAGCTGGCGCTGGGCGTGGGCGATGAGATTCTGGTCTACAAGGCGAACATGATTATCCCGCAGATAGCGGAAAACCGCACGAAGAGCGGCGGCCTGCCCGTGCCGGCGACGTGCCCGGCCTGCGGGAGCCCCACCGAGGTGCGCGCGAGCGGCGACGTGAAGTCCCTCTACTGCACGAACCCGGACTGCGCGGCGCGCAAAATCCGCGCGCTCGGACATTTCGTGAGCCGGCAGGCGCTCAACATAGAAGGGCTCTCCGAGCAGACGCTGGAGAAGCTGCTCGGCGTGGGGATTATAAAAAGTTACGCGGACATCTTCCGGCTGGCGCGGGAGAAGGAGCGGATTGTGGCGCTCGACGGGTTCGGCGAAAAGTCCTACGAGAATCTGCTCGCGGCTGTGGACGCGGCGCGGACGGTTTCCGTCGCCCGGCTGCTCGCGGGCATAGGCATTCCGGGCATAGGCGCGGCCAACGCCAAGGTTATCTGCCGGCACTTCCGTTTCGACTGGGAGAAGATAGCGGGCGCCACGGCGGCAGAGCTTCTGGAAATAGACGGCATAGGCGACGTGCTCGCGGAAAACTACGTGGCCTGGTTCGCGGACGCGGAGAATAAGGCGCAGCTTGCGGAGATACTTTCCCAGATTACGTTTGACCCGGCTGAGCAGACTGCCGCGCAGGCGGGGAACGGGCTCGCGGGCCTGACCTTTGT
>JAISTV010000007.1 GCA_031272485.1 Eubacteriales Family XIII. Incertae Sedis bacterium | reverse complement strand
GCATAGTTCTTTAACATACCTGACGCCGGCGGAATACGCTCGAAATCAGGCGGCTAGAGACGGATTTTTTGGCTAACGGACTAACATGCCAAGTGGACACACTTTGGGGAGCGGGTCATGGGCTAACGGACTAACATGCCAAGTGGACACACTTTGGGGAGCGGGTCACTACCTATTTCAATTCGACGACAACAGATTCCTCATCCATTCCTGCGAGTTCCTGAATGAGCTTAATACGCTTCATAATATTCACCGCAGACTGGTTAACGAACGCGTAATCTTGTTTTTTATCATTCTCGCCAACTACCTTTGAAAAAACCATGCCATCAGAAAGCCGTTTGAACTTGGAGTCGATATCACGACTACTTGCTCCACCAAGTTCTTCAATATAGCCTCTGTCGGCAACAGGCGGATACTTGCTGTCTATCGAATTCTCGGTCGTGTTTAGTATTTTCCCGTAAACCATTGGGTGGACGTCTTTCAACCAGCGTAAGAAAATCAGATATACATCTTGCCAAGTTTTTGTATCGGTAACCTCTCCCTCGATACTAACATTCCGCGGCTTTCTTCCTAACACGCTGCTTATTAGTTCTTCTTCATAAGGCGTAACAGTATCAACCGTTTGCATCCCTGTATCAGATGCCCAGTTCTCGCTTGTTTGCATGTTAGTTGGAAGCGGAAAAGTAATCAAAAATCGTTCAATCATTTCTTTTTGGTGAGCAATCATTTCTGGCTTACCCCAAGCCCCCAGGGGAATTACATCTTTCCTGTATTGCAAATTCGAACTCATGAGTTGCTTCCGTTTTTCGGAAAGCGATTTGTTTCCCATTTCTGAATTGAACTCAGTGAGAATCAAGTTCCCGATATTATGCAAGAATGCTTTGTGGATTTGTTCCCAACTGCTCCCCAGTTCTTTTTGCCAAGATTTATTTTTTTCTATTGATTGCGGCATAACATGTTCAACCGTAACAGATTTATCCCTAAAGTCAATCGCCACTTTTGATATGCGCTCCTCAATTTTTCCGAGAATCAGCTTGCGATATTTGCTTACACCGTTGTAAAAGTCAATCCGCTTCAAAGCTTCAGATATTTCTACATCATTTGGCATGCGCAAGTTATAGGTTCCGCTACATAATAAGCGAAGCAATCCCAACCTTGCATCTGAAAGTAATTCAATATTGCCCTTGATAAAATCGCAAAGCTTCGGAATATCCTTGTTCTCACCCTGAGTTATCTTTAAGACACGCCTTCTGACAAGGTATGTTCGAATTACATCGAGAGCTGCAATTAGTTGTTCATCGGAGAGTTTGTCCCCTGTAAAGCCATCCTGATGGAATTCTAGTAATCCCAAAACTAAAGGCTTAAACGAATCCGATGTTAAATCATGAAATATGTTGCGGAGAAGCTCCTTGATTATTATGTTGTTATCACTATTCCTTGAAACCGGTTTTGGATAATCGAAATCTATTATCCACTTATACCAAGGAACATATCTGCGGATATCACTGATAAAAGCTTGTGTGTTTGATGCATATTTGCTCACAATATAATCTGTAAACTGTGCATACAGCTCTTTTGTATTCCCGTCATTTACAACCTTAAACGATCTGCTCTCCTTATACTGTAGATAGTCCCTGAAAAAATGAGAACTACGGGGCTCCAAGAGTTCTTCAATCTCGGGGTGCCATACTTTTTCAAAGATATCTGTTTGGTCAGTCGTGTTCATACCTAGGAGTATATAGTTTCGAATCAAATCAGCCAAAGAAAGTGGCTTACCTAGAGAGTTAAGTGTTTCAAAAATAATCTGTGGATCTTCTCCTTTATATGGCCTTTCATCGAGAAAGATACATGCTACGTTTATTCGCTTAAGCGCAGTAATATATTCCATTGTTGTGAAGTCGGACGAGGCAATTTTGCTGATAAAAGTACTATATCCCTGAGTTATTCTTCCCGAAATATGTTCGGTCCTATTGATAAGTGCTTTATATGCTTCCCAATCACTAGTTACCTGCTTGAGTTTTATTTTGTCGCCAAAGGATGATGAGTCATTTTTCAAATATAACTTCTCGATTTGCTCACGATTGTTTTCGTCTGCCTCGGAGTCTCTGAGTGCTATTAACAACAACAGTGTAGTTGTCAAGCGCTGCTGTCCATCAACTACTACTTCTTGAATAGCAAATCCTTGATCAACCGGTTTGAATACCAACACTCCAAAGAAATGCTCCAATTTATCAGTCACAGTCGAATCGCGTTCGCTCTCGATTACCTTACGTATATCATCGAAGTACCTGTCTATTTCATGTTGTCCCCATGCATAGGCTCGTTGAAAAGGTGGAATAAAAAAAGATGAATTATTCATTGATAATACTTCATGCATGCTGTGTGTTTCTGGTATCATGACGTGCTCCTATTCTACTTCTGCATAATAACCAAAGCGATTCTTCAACAGGGACTTGTAGCTACAATTGTAGTTGCACTATAATTTGCGGAGATGCACTCTAGTGTAAGAAAGTCAAGCTCTTGGCTTTGCGTAGTTCCACTCAAAACGCGAGCCGACTGTAACCCAAACTATCGCGCCTATCATATACTATAATCCTTTATGGGCTTCATACCATCTCCCTGAAAACGGCTCTTCACTCTTACCCTGACATTATACTTCAAAGCGCGGTAATTTGTTCTCCGAAAAGTCGAACGATGCAAAGAACGCCGAGCTACCACTCGGCGCCTCTGCTTGAGTCAGAAAGGTATTATCCTATATCACTTCCTCGGTATCCGGGAACAGCGGCACGGGATCCGGTGGGGGTTCCGGGGCCTCTGCGGCGGCTTTCTTTTCTGCTTCGTGGCGGCTTATAATCTGCGCATGGAGGCCGGAGCTGTGGTCGCACTTTAGCCACTTGAATAGGCCTATCTCCATGCCCACCACGATAACCACGAAAGGGACGGATATGATGATGGACAGGTACTTTATGGCGTTAAAGCCGGAGCCGGAGAGGATTATGCACATGGGGATGACTGCGAGCAGTACGCACCAGAAGATGCGCATGAGCATCTTGGGCGTCCCGCGCTTGGTGACCGTCTCGGCCAGTGCAAGGGAGGCGGCGTCCATGGATGGCGCTACGAACCCTACTATCAGGAGGAGCACCACCACCGGCAGAAGCGTGGCGCCCAGCGGCAGCACTTCGAGGATGTCGTAGACGGCTGCGTCGCCCACGCCGCTGTTTACTAAGCCTACCACGTCCGCCTCGCCGCTGAGGAAGGCGCTTATGGAGAAGCTGCCGTCCACGCCGAAGAGGAACCAACCGCCGGCGGAAATGCCGAGGATGGTCGCTATGGCCACCTCGCGTATGGTGCGGCCCTTGGAGACCTTGGCCACGAATATGCCCATCATGGCTAAGTAGTTCAGGTAAAAGGCCTGGAAGTAGATGGTCCACCCTTCCGCGAACCCGGTGTTTTCTATGGGGTCGGTAAACAGGCTCATGCGCGTGAGATTGTTTATCATATGCCCTATGGAGCTTACTATGTTCTTGAGGATAAACGAAGTGGGACCGGCGAACAGGACGTACAGCAGGAAGACTATGCACAGCCCCGCCGCCGCGTTGCTTATGATCTTCATTCCCTTCTGTGTGCCCAGATAAGATGTGAATGTGTAGACGAGCGCTATGGCCACGATAATCCCTATCTGCACCACCGGCGTGGCCTCCAGCCCGAAGAGCTTGTTCAGTCCGCTGCTTGCCAGCGGCACCGCGAGTCCGAGCGAGGAGCTCAGCCCGCCCAGGATGCCGAAAATTACGCAGAAGTCTATGACCTTGCCTATGGCGGACTTGCCCTTGACCTTCTCGCCGAGCATGGCGCTGCACACGGCGCTGGTCTGGAACGACGGCACCTTCTTTATGTAGACGCCGTAGGCTATGGCCACCGCCATGACCGTGTACATGGCCTGGTTGGTCATGCCCCAGTGAAAGAACTGATAGGCAATGGATGTTTCAAGCGCCTCAGTGCTGCGCGGCTCCATGCCGAGCCCCGGCGCCTCGTAGTAGTACGCCCATTCGGTAAAGGACCAGTAGAGCGCGGCCGAGGCGAGCGACGCCAGCACCATCATGGCTATGTAGCTGAACGTGGAGTACTCCGGCTTGCTTTCTCCGAGCCGCACCTTGCCGTACTTACCGAACCCCAGATACAGCGCTATGATAAACGTGAGGAAGGTAAACACCTCAAAGAACGGGCCGAGAATAGCGATAATCTTCCAGAAGAATCCGCTTATGCCGTCCACCGTCGTAGTAGGATTTACAATCATGAAGACTATGAAGGCGGCGAGCACCAGAACGCTGACGATAGTGAGGCCCACCTCGATATTGCCTCGCTCTTTTTTGTTCAGGTTGGTATCCATGTTCTCTCCTTTTCGATATGCAGTTGTTACTTCGTCAGGTTTCTCAGTCTGGCCTTTTGTGATGCTTCATACCTTATGAGCGCGGCGGCGCTGTCTGTGGTCCGCTTCCGGATGCGGTGCCGCAACGCGTCGAAAGAGCAAATGTCCACGCAGTACCCGCAGTTTATGCAGAGCCGGTACGCGTCGCCCGTGGACTCCGGAAACCCGTCCGCCGCAAGGCCTATGACCCGCATGGGACATACCTCGGTGCAGGCGAGACACTGTACGCATTTTTCCCTTTCGGTGCTGACTAATTTCATGCCGGCTGCACCACCGCGCCGCTTGCGAGGAGCGCGTTTATGGCCTGGGCACAATACCCTGCGTCCGTCAGCACTTCCCGGCTCTGCGCGCCCGGATAGCTCGGCGCGCCGGATACGGGAAAGGCCGGCGTCTTGCTGAACCGTATGGGCGTGTTCACCGACAGGTAGTCGCCCACGTTCTCCTGCGTGGTCTTTACGATTACGTCCAGTTCCCCTGCTGCCGGGTCGTTTACAAACTCGCCTATGGTCTGCACCGCCGCGGCCGGTATGCCCGCCGCCAGGAGCTTCTGCTCGAGCTCGTACCGGCCATAGGTAGCAGTCACCCGCTCGATTTCCTCCGTAAGCGCCGCGCGGCTTAACGTACGCGCTTCGTTGTTATAATAGCGCGGGTCGTCCGCCAGCTCTTGCAAGCCCAGCGCATGGCACAGTATGGGCCACTGGTGCTCCTCCGTGAGCGCTATGACCACATGGCCGTCCTTCGCGGCGAACTCCCCGCACGGGGCGAAGTAAGGGTCGTGGTTTCCCGTGCGCGGCGTAAACGCCCCCGAAAGGGAGTGCTCCAGCACCGGCACTTCGCACATATAAAAGGCTGCGTCCAGCATGGCTATGTCCACGCGTAGTCCCTTGCCCGTTGTATGCTTATATAGCAACGCCATGGAAAGGCCTCTTAATAGCTGCAGGCCTGCCCACGTGTCGCAGATGGAAAAGCCCGGCTTTATGGGCACGTCCACCCCCGTCTGCCCCACCAGCCCGCTTCTGGCGGCGGCAATGATGTCCATACAAGGCAAATGGGAAAGCGGGCCGTATGTGCCGAACCCGGCTATGGATCCGTAGATGAGCTGCGGATTAACGCGCTTCATTTCTTCGTAGCCTATGCCGAGCTTTTCGAGCGTCCCGTACTTGTAGTTCTCTATCACTATGTCCACCTGCGCCACGAGCTCGAGCACGAGCTTCTTGCCCTCTTCTGCGCGCATGTCTATGGCGAGGCCTTTTTTCCCGCGGTTGTACTGGCAGTAGTACAGGCTAATATCGTTTATGTACGGGCCGTACTCCCGGGATATGTCGCCGTTTCCCGGCCGCTCGACCTTTATGATTTCCGCGCCCATATCCGCGAGCATCATGCCGCAGAACGGCGCCGCGAGCACCTGGGAAAAGTCGAGAATCTTTACGCCTTCCAGCGGTCTGGGTGCCATTAGATCACCCCTTTCGCCTGCAAGGAAGTAAGCGCCGCGTCATCCAGGAACAGCGCGCCGTATATCTCGGTGTTATGCTGCCCCAGGCCCGGCGCGGGCAGAAGGTCTTCTTCCGTTTCGCCTACAAACTTCACGGGTCTGCCCGGCATCTGTACGGCTCCCACGCCGTCCACCTGCATGCAGACGAGCATGTTCCGCTCCCTAAGCTGCGGTTCGCGCAGAGCCTGCTCGGTAGTACCGCACATGGTGCCCGGTATGAGCACGCTGTCGCAAATGTCCGCTATCTCCTGCATGGTGTAGGCGGAGAACAGGTCCTCCAGCCGGATGCGCAGGTCGGAGAAGTAGTTCTCGCCGCGCTTCATGTTGGAGCTGAACTTGTCTTCCTCTTTCCACTCCGGCTTCTTGAACGCGTCACAGAACTTGAGCCACTGGTCGTCCGATCCGAGGCTCAGGGCCACATAGCCGTCTTTGCATGAGAGAATGTCGTAAGGATTTATTTGCGGATGCGCGTTTCCGGTGCGCATGGGGTCTATGCCCGTGGCGCTGTAGGAGATGACCTTGTCTTCGGAAATGGCCACACCCGAACCGCACAGAGAGGTTTCGACCATCTGCCCCGTCCCGGTGGTGCGTGCATGGTAGATGGCTATGCATATGCCGGCAGAAAGAAAGCCGGCCGTATAGCGTTCCGTGATATTGAAGCCTATACGCGTAGGCGGGTTCTGCGGAAAACCGGTGACGTGCATGACGCCGCTTCTGGCCTGCGCCAGGAGTTCCGCCTGCGGAAAGGTGGCACCGGCGCCCTCAGACCCGCACCCGGATATGCGCCCGTATACGAGCGCCGGGTTTATGGCGGACAGCGCCTCGTAACCCAGCCCGAGCGAGTCCATCTTGCCGCGCGGGAAGTTTTCTATAATCGCGTCTGCGGTGGCTACCAGCTTGCGGAAGATATCCTTGCCTTCCGGCTGCCGCAGGTCAAGCGTAATGCTCTTCTTGCCGCGGTCGCGAAAGATGTGATGGGGGTTCGCGCCATTCCGTACAGGCTTAAGCGCGCGAAGCGGATCCCCAGAAAACGGTGGCTCTATCTTTATGACCTCCGCGCCGTAGTCCGCCAGTTCCATCCCGCAGTAGCCGGAGAGAATGGTCAGATCCAGGACCCGGATTCCTTTCAAAGGCAGCATGGCAAACCTCCTGCTCTCGAATCTTGTGACGAAACCCACTTCCAGCTGTCTGTCCGTGGGTTTCGCCGTACAATCAAATGGTTTTTACCAACCGGTGTAAATGTCCAGTCCGCGCTTCTTTATCTGCCCGCTTATGACCACGCGCTGGATTTCCGAAGTGCCTTCCCAGATACGGTCCACGCGCGTATCGCGCCACAGACGCTCCACCGGGTTCTCGCGCATATAGCCGCGGCCGCCCAGAATCTGCACACCCTTGTCCGCCACGCGGCCGACCATCTCGGAGCAGAACAGCTTGACCGCCGATGCCCGCGCGTGCTTCTGCTTGCGGTCCATGTCGCCGGAGATTTCCCAGCACACACGGTACAGCAGGCTCTTGGCCGCCATGATATCCATGGCCATGTCGGCTATCATAAACTCTATGGCCTGGAAGTCGCGGATCGGATGGCCGAACATTATGCGGCCTGCCGCAAACTCGTTCGCCACGTTGAGCACGCGCGTCGCGCCGCCTACGCAGCGTGCCGCGATGCCCAGACGCGCCTCGACGAACCAGTCCTTCGTGAGGTCAAACCCATCACCGATCTTGCCGAGAATCTTGCTCTCATCTACGACCACGTCGGTGAACGTGAATTCCGGGTGCTTGAATGCGAAGTGGTGGGTGTACTGCGGGGTACGCTTAACCGCCACGCCGGGGAGGTTCTTGTCCACAAAGAAGACCGTGGCCTTCTCCGGGTCGCCGTCCACGTGCGCGTGCACAAGGATAAAGTCCGCCACGTCGCCCACGGTGACAAACCACTTCTCGCCGTTAATCTTGTAACCGCCGTCGCACTTATCCGCGCGGGTGAGGCACTGGCTCGGGTCGGAACCCGCGTCCGCCTCGGTTATGGCGTACGCGTCGCGGCGCTTGCACTGGCAGGAGGGAATCAGATACTCTTCTATCTGCTCCTGCGTACCGAACTTCATGGGATAAGACGGCTGCGGCACCGCATCCCAGATAGCGCCGGTTGCCATGCCCAGCTGCTCGCTGACGAGCATCTGCTCAAACAGGGTCATGCCCTGCCCGCCGTGCTCCTTGGAATGGTTGGTGGCATTAAACCCCCAGTCCATAACTTTCTGGTTGATTATGGCGTGCGTCTCCGGCGTAATCCCGTCGTTCTCCTCGCACTCCATTTCGTACGGGAAGAGAACCTCCTCGGTAAACGCCTTGGCCTTGGCCTGCAGTTCCTTATGCTCCTTGCTCAGTGTGAAGTCCATAACATACTCCTTTCATATCACGGGCCTTAGTGGCCACCTCACGATTCCATTACCCTCTGAAATGTTTGATTTGATAAGAAGATGTTATTCTTTAGAAAAACCGCTCACAATTAAGAAAATCGCAAAAAAACTCATGATTCTTGCGGTAGTCGAATCCGGTACTTTTCAAAATATTCGTTGTCGCCTATGGCCACCAGACCCGTAAGGAGCGCGCCGTCACCCACGCCCGGGTCGAGGTAATACTGATTCCCGTTAAGCTCCACCAGGCCGTGCAGCATGATGTGGTCGTCTCCGAGGAAATACCAGTTGTCGCGCCAGTTAAGCCAGCCGGTTACCGCCCGTCCGTCGCTGCCGAAATACATCCAGTTGCCGTCCTCCAGCTTGTGCCACCCGCGCTTGGCCTCGCCTGTGGGCTTGAAGAAATACAGGTGCCCGTCCACTTGAGTAAGGCCTGTGACAATGTGATGATTCTCATCGAAATAGTACCAGGCACCTCCCGCCCGCGTGAGGCCGGTCGCCGCGGCACCGTCCACCAGAAAGTACATGCGGCCCTGCTCCGTATCCTGCCAGCCGGTGGTCGCCTCGCCCTTCTCGTTGAAGAAATACGTCTTGCCGTGGAGTACCCGGATGCCGGTTGCGGGCTTGCCGTCCTTTTCGGCCTCCGCTTCCGCGGCAGAAAAGAAACCATCGTGCAGGGGACGCGGCTCGCTGGCGTTTTTACGGAAGCGCCCGGGTGTTACGCCGGCGCTGCGCTTGAAGATGTCGTTGAAATAATTCGTGTTCGGATAGCCTACGGCTGCCGCTATCTCCGCCACGGACAAGGTGGTGTTTTTGAGCATCTCCTTCGCCCGCTCTATGCGCACGCCTATGAGATACTGAATGGGCGAAACGCCGCGGCTCGCCTTGAAGATGTGCGAGAGGTGATACGGGCTCACAAAGACTATGGCCGATAGGTCGTTCAGCGAAATGTTTCCGCTGTAGTTCTCTTCTATGTATAAGCAGATCTTAGACACGATGGCCTCGGCGGTATCCGCGTCCGGCTCGTCCGCCGCGCGGCGGTGAATGTCTAAGAACATGGCCTCGCAGAGCTTGTCGGTTACCTGCCGCCAGTCGCGGCGCTTGCCCTCAAGCTCGCGGAAGATGGCCTCCATGAGGCGCAGCGCCAGATCCTCGTCCGAGGCGGATTCTATTACCGGATTAACTATGGCATAGGGAAAGTCGCCTTCCGGCTCGTGGCGGTAGTGCACGCCCACGAGATGCAGACACAGCAGTTCGAATCCTTCCGTCCCTGTGGCGCGCAGCGTATACTCCCGGTCGGCGCTGAGCGCCAGAAGCGACATGCGGGACGCGCGAAACACATCCACCTGGTTGGTACAGGAGATTTCCAGTTCACCGGATTTGACTATGGCAAGGATGGAACTCTTTTCGGCAGACGAGGCTACGCATATTTCAGATTGGCACGAAATTAAAACCGTTTCCGCTTTCAAAACGGTCGGGGGCTTTATCAGGACCAGCTTTTTTTCCATGACGGTCACCCACACCTCGCGCATAAGAAAACAGGGATTTGTAAAAAGTATTCAAATTCTGTTCTGCGCCCTATGAGCAGATTATACCTGTTTCGGAAAACGCCAACAAGCCTTTTTCTTTACCCTTCGTAAACCGTCTTTCCGCCGAGGATGGTGCGCTGGATTTTCAGGTCGAGGATGCGCTCGGGTTCTTCGGTTAGAGTGGGGTCGGTGGGGTCCATGTTCAGGACCGTTATGTCTGCGAGCTTGCCGGCGGTGAGGGTGCCCTTGATTTTTTCTTCGTGCGTTAGGAAGGCGCCGGCGTAGGTGTAGGAGCGCAGGGCTTCGTAGGGGGTGCAGCGCTGCGCCTGGCCGCAGTCGTCGCCCTTGGCGGTGCGGCGGGCTATGGCGCCGTAGAGCGAAGGCGCCGGGTCGAGGGTGAGCACAGGAGCGTCGGTGGCGTTGGCGCACTCTATCCCGCGGTCAAATATGGCGCGGTACGGGAGCTCCCACTGCACGCGCTCGAGGCCGTAGTTGGCCAGATGCGCCTCCCCGAAGAAGTAGAAGTAGCCGGTGCTGAAGCAGGGGTAGACCTTGGCCCTGGCTATGCGGTCCGGCAAAGGCGGCAGCGCGAAAGAGCAGTGCTCTATGCGGTGGCGGATGTCCGGGCGCGGGAGCCTGGCCTGCGCCTTCTCGTAGCTGTCAAGCAGCATGCCTATGGCCTCGTCGCCTATGGCGTGCGCGGCTATCTGGTGTCCGTTCAGGTGCGCCTGCAGGATGGCGGCGTCGAGCTGTTCCTGGTTGTAATAGAGAATGCCGCGGTCCTTGCGGGTGTATGAGGGCGAGGTCATGCGCGCGGTGGCGGGGCCGCCGCTTCCGTCGATGATTATCTTGCGCCCATGCAGGCGGTAGAGGCTGTCGCCCAGCGGCAGGGGGATCTGCGCCGCGAGCATGCGCTCGTAGTTCTCGGTGAAAAGGTAGGCCGCCGTGCGCACGGTGAGATAGTCGTTTGCCAGCACCTTGCCCCAGATGACGTACTCGTCGTCGCGTCCGTTGAGGAGCCCCATATCCGTGGTGCTCGTAATCCCGTAGGAATTATACTGGCGGCTCATTTCCTTCATGCTCTCCGCGAGCTGGTCGGTGGTCATCTGCGGAATGCTGTTGCGCAGCGCGAAGTTGGCCGCCTCGTGCAGCTCGCCGGTGAGCTTGCCGCCTTCGCGGATGAGCGTGCCGCCGCTCGGGTCCGGCGTGGCGTCATCCCAGTGCATGAACGCCAGCCCCGGCGAATTGGTGAGGCCGGTGTGCTGGCAGGCGCGGGTTATGTGCAGGGGGTGGTGCGGAAGCGCCGCGTCCATCTCTGCGAGGGTGGGCACGCGCCCTTCCTCCCAGAGGTGCTCCTGAAACCCGTAGGCCACTATGAACTCCCCTTCGGGGGTACGCGCCGCGCGGTCACGCAGCATAGCGAAAAGCTCCGCGTGGTTTTTCGTGCCGGATATGTCCACGGCCGCGAGGTTCTGCGCGCCGGTCAGCGGGTGGCAGTGGTTGTCGTTCAGGCCGGGCACCACGGTGCTGCCGCCCAGGTCGAGCACCACGGTGTCCGCGTCCGTTACGGTCTCAAAGTCGTGGGCGGCCCCCACCCCGATTATCTGCTCTCCCTGCACCGCGAGCGCTTCCGCTGTGGGTAGCCGGTCATCCATGGTCACTATGTGCGCGCCCTTCAGCACCAAATCCGCATGCAGCCCCATAACCATCACCCCTCTATAGCTCTCCCAGGTAGGCCTTCTTCAGGTCCTGGTTGTTCAAAAGTTCTTCGCCGGTTCCGCGCATGACTATGACACCGTTTTGCAGGACGTAGCCGTGGTCCGCGAGGCTGAGCGCCTTGTGCACGTTCTGCTCCACGAGCAGAATGGTCACGCCCTCTTTCTTTATGTCCTCTATCATCTGAAACATCTCCTGCACGAGGAGCGGCGACAGGCCCATGGAAGGCTCGTCGAAAATGAGCAGGTCGGGGTCGCTCATGAGGCCGCGCGCTATGGCGAGCATCTGCTGCTGGCCGCCGGAGAAGGTCCCCGCCATCTGTTTTTTTCTTTCTTCCAATATGGGCAGGAGCTTGTAGACGCGCTCGAGCGACTCGGCCACCTTGGCGCGTGCGCGCTTGCTGTAGGCGCCCATCAGCAGGTTATCCAGGACCGTCATGTTGGGGAACAGCAGCCGCCCTTCCGGAATCTGAATGAGCCCCGCCTCCACGATCTGGTGCGTCTCCATCTGGTCGAGGCGCTTGCCCTGAAACTCTATCTCGCCGCGTTTGGGCTTGAGGATGCCGGAGAGCGTGTTGATGAGCGTGGTCTTGCCGGACGCGTTGGAGCCCACCAGACTCACCACCTCGCCCTTGCCTATGGAAAAGGTGAGGCCGTGCAGCACCTGGTAGTCGCCGTAATAGACATCTATATCCTTCACGTTAAGCAAGGCTGAATCCCTCCCCCAGATACGCGTCTATCACCCGCTGGTCGTTTATGACCTCCTCGGGCCTGCCCTCGCAGAGCTTCTCCCCCTGGTTGAGGATAATCACGCGGTGCGAAAGCGACATGATGACGTGCATGATGTGCTCTATGATGAATATGGTTATGCCCTGCTTGTGCACGAGGTGGATGAGGTCAATGGTTTGCTGGACCTCGGTTGCGTTTAAGCCGGCCATGACTTCGTCGAGGAGGATGAGGCGTGGCTTGATGGCCAGCGCGCGCGCCACTTCCAGGCGCTTTCTGCCCGCCAGCGTGAGGGTGCCCGCCGTCTGGTTTCTCTGCTCGTAGAGGCCCACCTGCTGCAGAACGTGCTCCGCCAGCTCGCGTACCTCCTTCGTGCGGCCGCCTTTCATGAACTGCGCCACCATGACGTTTTCGAGGACGGTCATGTTCGCGAGCGGCTTGACTATCTGAAACGTGCGCGCCATGCCCATATGGGCCATGCGGTGCGGCCGGGTGCCGGTCACCTTGTCCCCCGCGAAGAGCACGTCGCCCGTGGTGGGTTTCAGGTATCCGGAGATGACGTTAAACAGCGTGGTCTTCCCGGCGCCGTTCGGACCTATGAGCCCCACGATTTCCCCTTCGGCTATCTGTATATCCACGTTGCTCAGGGCCTGAAGACCGAGAAAGCTTTTACTTACACCTATGGCTTCCAGTATCATTGGCTTCCCTCCCCTCTCAGTTTCTTCTTCTGCGAACGGGCTATCCTGCCCTGCACGAATCCCTGTATGGTGGGGAACACGCCCTTAGGCATGAGGAGCACGGTGATTATGAGCACCAGACCGAACATGGCCAGGTGCAGGCCAGGCAGGCTGCCGCCGAACGTCACGCGCAGGTATTCCTGGATGGGGATGAGGATGGCCGCGCCCACTATGGGGCCGTAGAGCGAGCCCAGGCCGCCGAAGATGGCGAAGAGCGCCATATTGAGCGAGACGCTGTAGCTGAACTCGCTGGCCGGTTCTATGAAGAGGATGTACTGGGCGTAGACGGTGCCGCCTATGGCGGTGAAGACCGCGGAGAGCACCATGGCCAGGACCTTGTTGTTCGCCACGTTTATGCCCATGGAGGCGGACGTGGTCTCGTCCTCGCGAATGGCCGCCAGGTAGTAGCCCAGCCGCGTGCGGTCCATGTACCGGCAGACCAAGTAGACGATTACGGCGAAGCCGAGCGCCAGGATGACGTAGCCCGTCTTGCCGCGGAAAATCATGTTGCCCAGCTCCGGGCGGAAGGGAATGCCCACGCCCTGCGCGCCTTTCGTTATGCCGGAGAAGTTCGTGGCGAGGATGCGCAGCACCTCTGCAAAGGCTATGGTCGCCAGGGTGAAGTACGCGCCTTTCAGGCGGAGGGTGGCCCAGCCGAGGCCGTATGCCACGACCGCCGCCAGCGCCGCCCCCACGAGGGCGCCTATCCACGGGGTTATGCCGTAGTTTAGATACAGAAGCGTAGAGGTGTACGAGCCGATTCCGAAGAACGCCACGTGCCCGAGCGAGAGCTGCCCCGCATAGCCGCCGATTATGTTCCACGCCTGCGAGAGTCCCATATACAGAAAGATAAGCACCAGGTTGTGCGCGAAGAACGCGTTTGTGTTGCCATAGGCTATGGCAAAGCAAACCGCCCCCGCGACCACGAGGTACTTGATCAGGAATTTCGGAGATTTGGTTTTTTTGCCGTCCAAATGCTTGCCTCCCCCGCTATGCTGCCCTGCCGGACCGGCCCAGGATGCCGGACGGCTTGACTATGAGTATGATGATGAAGATGACAAAGTAGACCACCTCTTTGTATACCGGCGCGAGCAAGTAGCCGCTGAAGGCCTCCACCATGCCGATTACGAGGCCGCCCACGAAGGCGCCGTAGATATTGCCCATGCCGCCGAGCACCACGATGACAAAGGCGGTGGTACAGAAGTAGGTCCCCAGCGAGGGGAATACGTAGTACATGGGCATGAGGACCACGCCGGCCACGCCCACGCACGCGGTGCCGAGCCCGAAGGCTATGAGGTAGATGCGCTTGATGTTTATGCCCATGAGCTGCGCCGCCTTCATGTCCTGCGCGGTGGCGGTTATGGCTCTGCCGGTGTAGGTGCGCTTAAGGAAGAGCGCCAGGAGCACCGTGAGGGCTACGGCCGCGAAGAACCCGACCAGTTTGGGCACGTTGAACATAATGCCTGCCATGTTCAGCGTCTTGGAGGAATAGCCGGTTATGACCGAGCGGTAGTTGGCGGACATGAGCATGAGCGCGCCGTTCGCGAGGACCGTGGACAGCCCCGCCGTGGCCATAATCTGCATGCTGTGCGGCGCCTTGATTATGGGCTCTATGACGGTCTTCTCCACGAGCATGCCTATGAGGAACATAAGCGGCACCACGAGGATAACCGAGATGTACGGGTCCAGACCGAGGAGGCTGTTCAACCCCCAGGTCAGGAACATGGCGACCATGAGAAACTCACCGTGCGCAAAATTCACGATGCCGGTCACCCCGTATATGAGCGAGAGGCCCATGCTGACCATAGAGTATATGCCGCCCATGAGCAGGCCGCTTATTGCTATCTGTATGATAAGTTGCATGCTGTGCTACACCTCAAAGTGGCGGGGGAACGGGATGTGCCCGCTCCCCCGGTAATCTGCTTGGTTTATCCGGCTAAGTACGGGAGCGGCAGGTAGAGCTTGGAGTCCGGATCCTTGGCGGCCTCCGGATAAAGCACGACCAGTTCGCCGTCCTGCAGCTGATCGACTATGTTGTGCGCGCGCAGGTTCTGTCCGGCGTTCTCCTCGTCGGGGCCGGCGAACTTAACGCCCCAGCCCGTGGGGAGGCTGCCTTCCGGAATGTCTATGGCCAGCGCGGCTTCGCGAATCTTTTCGGGATCCATCTCGCCGGCGTCCTCAAGGACCTGCCAGAGGACCTTGGCGCCCGAGTAACCGACTATGGTGTATACGGAAGGCGGCGGGGTGCCGTTCTTCTCTTCGTATGCCGCGTAGAATTCCGTGAGGCCGTTCGCGTAGGCTTCGTTCGAGCCGTCGCTGGCAAAGGCCACGTTCAGCACGTACTGGGTGTCTTCCGCCGGGAAGGCGTCTCTGAATTCCGCCGTGCCCGTGGCGCCGCCCGTGCCCACGTATGCCTTACAGGTGAGGCCCAGTTCCTTGGCCTGCTTCCAGAACAGGAGCAGATCGGTGGCGTACTGCGTAGCCCAGATAACATCCGGCTCCGCCGCCTTGACCTTCATGACGAGGGAGGAGAGGTCCGTGGCCGTGGCGCTGTATGCCTCGGAGACCACCACGTTCAGGCCGAGCTCCTCGGCGCGCGCTTCCGCTGCCTCGGATACTGCCACGCCGTATGCGCCGTCTTCGTAGATAATGGCTATCTTGAGGTCCTTGGGATCCACGCCCAGCGCCGGGCCTATCTCATCGTTCGTGTAGTCCGCCGCTATGGTGCCGTACTCCGCGGAGGTCGGGCATACGCGGAAGAGGTACTGGAAGCCGCGCTCGGTTATGGACTTGGCCACGCCGCCGGTCTCCCAGTAGATGACGCCGTTTCTCTCCGCCACTTCACTCGCCGCCTGCGAGATGGAGGACGAATACGAGCCGACAATGACCTTGCAGCCTTCTACTGTAATGAGGCGTTCCGCTTCCGCCACGGCCGCCGTAGCGTCCACCGCGTCCGCGATTACAAATTCCACCTGCTTGCCGTTAATACCGCCCGCCTCGTTGATTTCCCACTGGGCGTACTCCACGCCTGCGTAGGTCTCTTCGCCGAGCTTGGCCAGACTGCCCGAGAACGGGAACAGGATGCCGATTTTAATCGTCTCTTCATCCGAACCGCCCGAGGACGCGTCATCGCTACCGCAGCCGGTGGCAAACACGGTAAGCACCAAAATGAGCGCTACGAATAACGCCACTACCCTAATCTTCTTCATAACAACTGCTCCTTTCGCTGCCAAGAAAACGGCAGCTGAAAACCACAAAATAACCCATCCATGCATGAAAACAAAATCTATACATTTGGATTGTACTGCTATAAAACGGGGATTTCGTTGTACGGACGAACAAAGGTCGTTCAGTATTTTGAATTTTCTGATAACGGAGTGTCGCCGTCGTGAATTTTTTAGACGGAAGCGCGAAATAAATCTAACAAACGCCGCGGGGGCGGGGGCTCTTTATTGCTGCCCTGCAGGGCTTAGCCCGGCGGGCAAGAGGGGTGGGTTACAAAAGTTGAACTGCAAAATGATTGGCGCCTACTATTGATTGAAAATTCTGACAGGGGTATGATAGGGACGTATCGTTTCTATTTTGTTGTGGCGGGCTTGCGGTGGCGGCTCGTGTTTGGATCGGAGGTTTGAGATGCAGCTTCAAGATGTTGGACTTACGTTTGAGGAGGTCAAGGCTTATACGGAGAAGTACTTGATAGACACGTATGAGCGGTTCCCGTTTCTGGTAACCAAGGCCAAGGATATGTACCTGTATGACCAGGACGGGAATGCGTATCTGGATTTTTATGGGGGGATCGCGGTGAACAGCGCGGGAAATTGCAATGAGAAGGTGGTGGCGGCGGTCATCCAGCAGACGCAGGAGGTCATGCACGTTTTTAACTACCCGTACTCGATTCCGGAGGTGGTGTTCGCCAAGCTGCTGGTGGAGACTACGGGGCTGGACCGCGTGTATTTTCAGAGCACGGGGACGGAGGCGAACGAGGCTATGATTAAGCTGGCCCGGAAGTACGGGACGGATAATTACGGGCCGGAGCGCTACCATATCATTACCGCCAAGAAGAGCTTCCACGGGCGGACGTTCGGGGCCATGACGGCCACGGGGCAGCCGGAGAGCGCTATTCACAAGGGGTTCGGGCCGCTGGTGCCGGGCTTCACGTATGCGGAGTTTAACAACGTGGAGGCGTTTGCGGAGCAGGTGACCAAGGACACGATAGCCATTATGCTGGAGCCTATTCAGGGCGAGGGCGGCGTGAATCCGGCCACGAAGGAGTTTTTGACGGGGATTGAGAAGCTGTGCAGGGACAATGATATGCTGCTTTTGATAGACGAGATCCAGACGGGATGTTACCGGACGGGGTATCCTATGGCGTACATGTATTACGGGGTTTCGCCGGATATCATTTCTATGGCCAAGACGCTGGGCGGCGGGCTGCCGCTGGCGGGGATTCTGGCCAAGGAGCATGTGGCCAAGAGCTTTACGCCGGGGTCGCACGGGTCGACGTACTCGGGGAATCCGGTGGCTTGCGCGGCGGGATACGCGGAGTTTAAGGAGCTGATAGACCGCGAGCTTGGGAAGAACGCGGCGGAGACGGGCGAGTACTTCATGGAGAAGCTGCGGGCGCTGCCGCATGTGAAGGATGTGCGCGGGCGCGGGTTCCTGGTGGGGCTGGAGCTGGATGTGCCTAAGGCTGTGGAGGTGAAGCATAACGCGATAGACCGGAAGCTGCTGACGACGGCGATAGGCGACAGTATAGTGCGGATGGTGCCGCCGCTGATTGCGAGCCGCGAGGACTGCGATAAGGCTGCGGAGATTCTTAGGGATTCTATAGAGGCGCTGGGTTAGTGCCGGGGTGCCGGGTTGCGGATGTGGATTGCCGGGACGAGCCCGGCAATGACGGTGGCTGGTACGCTTGCGGGATAGCAGATAAGGAGAACGGAGATGGGAAAAACGCTGGATGGTAAGGTGGCCGTGGTTACGGGCGGCGCTATGGGGAACGGGCTTGGCGGCGCGACGCAGATGGCGCGCGCCGGGGCCTCGGTCTATTTGATTGACCCGAACGAGAAGGTGCTGAAGTCGGCGGAGAAGCTGGCCGCGGAGGTCGGGGCGGCCTTAGGGGCTGCGGGTGCCGGGGCTGCGGACGGCGCGGCGGTGCAGGTCGTACGGGGCTGCGTAGGGAACGTTACGGATCCTGCGGGACTGGCGGAGATAGCTGCGGAGATTTTTGCGGCGCACGGGAGGATAGACATTCTGTTCAACAACGCGGGCGTGCAGAAGGTGCTGCCCTTCCTGGAAGTGCCCGACGAGGTACGCGACTGGATATTTGACGTCAATATCAAGGGAATCTGGAACACGACGCGGGCGGTGCTGCCCTACATGCTGCGGAACGGGTACGGGAAGATAATCAACATGTCCTCGGTCACGGGGCCGGTGGTGGTGGACCCCAAACAGGTGGCGTACGCCGCGAGCAAGGCGGCCATTCAGGGGTTCACCAAGGCGCTGGCCATGGAGTTCGCGGGGCAAGGGATTCGCGTGAACGCCATTATGCCGGGGTACATCCTGACGCCGGGGGTGGAGCTGCACGCGGAGCAGTCGAGCCCGGGGAACCCGGGGAAGGTGATAGACGGGATAGCCGCGGGCGTGCCGCTGGGGCGCCTGGGCACCATAGAGGAGCTTGGGGACCTGGTGTGCTTCCTGGCCTCGCCGGGGTCGGACTATATTACGGGAACTTCGATAATCATAGACGGCGGAAGCACCCTGCCCGAGAGCGGCGCCATGGGGCATTAGGGGCTTCGGATTCGGGTGAGGTTCCAGCCAAACGGGCGTTTTTTTGGCGCGTTTGGCTGGAACCTCGGGCGGCTATTAGTCTTTGCCGGTTACTTCGCATTCTGTGTCTTTGGATACTTCTTCGGCTGTTTCGCGGGTTCTTTGGATTAGGGTTTCGAGCTGCTCTCGGGTTATGGGGGTGGGCGTGCCGCCGCGTTCTTCTATGAGCTGTGTCAGGGCGCCGGCTCCGCGGAGTTCTTCGTTAAGCCGGAGGGCGACCACGCCGGGCTCGACGTTATTCAGGTCGTCGGTTATATCGAAGGGGGGACGCAGGTCTATTGTCGCCGCGTAACCGTTTTCTATCCGGTCGCGGAGTTCTGCAATCGAAAGACCGCTGTGCTTCCGCAAGATGGGAATCAGCCTGTTGGGGTTTTCCGCATGCACGACGCGGATGTGAATCAGGTGGTCGCTCATAGTGTATCTCCCTATGGGAAGTATACCACGACTCCGGTGTGTCGGTTTTTTGGCCGTTTCTGCAAGTAATGCACCCGGCGTCTGGTTCTTGTCCGCGGATTTCTCCTATAAGCTGGAATACTTGTATGTGTGTACAGGAAAATCGCGGGGTTTACGGCGTGTGTGCCGTCTCGAAGCGGATGTGGGCGGTGCATTACTTGCAATAACGGCCAAAAAACCGGGATTTTGTTGCAGGAGCGCGTGGGGCGGGGGTGTCGCAGGTGCGCGGGCTGGATTGCCGGAACGAGTCCGGCAATGACGTGCGGCTTATTCGCGGACGTGCGGGCTGGATTGCCGGAACGAGTCCGGCAATGACGGGGGCGCGACGTGGGGCGCGGGCGCCCCTGCTCTACTTGCCTTCTGCTTTGGGGATTTCCCGGGAGATGTTGTGCTCTTTTAGGGCTTTGTTTCTGTGGGCGGCGGCCATCATTAGCTTTATGCGGTTTAGCTGGTTTACGTTGCTGGCGCCGGGGTCGTAGTCTATTACGGCTATGTTGGCGAGGGGGTTGTAGGCGCGCAGGGGCTTTTGCATGCCCTTGCCGGTGACGTGGTTGGGCAGGCAGGCGAAAGGCTGCAGGCAGACTATGTTCTCCACGCCGGAGTCGAGCAGCTCGACCATTTCGCCGGTGAGCAGCCAGCCTTCCCCGCACTGGTGGCCGAGGGAGAGGACCTTCTGGGCCTTCTCGGCGAGCTTCTCTATGCGCAGCGGGCCGTGGAAGCGGCGGCTCTCGTCGAGGGCGCGGCGCGCGGGCCCGCGGAACCATTCTATGAAGCGGATGGCGAGCTTGTTGAGCATCATGGTCTTGTAGGTGCCGGAGAGGTTCTTGTAGTTGAACTCCTTGCTGTGCATGCCGTACAGGAAGAAGTCAATGAGGTCGAGCACGACAGCCTCCCCGCCTTCCTCTTCTATGATGGCGACAATGTCATTGTTGGCGGTCGGGTGGTACTTGACGAGGATCTCGCCGACCACACCTACGCGGGGCTTGCTTTCGCCCGTGAGCGGGAGCGTGTCGAAGTCGCGGATGAGCTCGCGGACCCACTTGCGGTACTTGCGCAGCGACATCTTGGGAATCTCGCGGGCTATGCGCAGCGACCAGTAGTGGGCGAGCTTGTCGGCGGCGCCGGGGGTCTTCTCGTAGGGGCGGGTGGCGTAAAGCACGCGCATGAGGACGTCGCCGAAGACGGCGCCTATGAGCATGCGTTTTCCGAGGCCTATGGAAATCTTGAAGCCGGGGTTCGGCTCGAGGCCCACGAGGTTCGCGGAGACCACGGGAACCTGGGACATGCCAAGGTCGCCGAGCGCCTTGCGGAGCAGCGCCACGTAGTTGCTGGCGCGGCAGCCGCCGCCTGTCTGGCTCATGAAGACGGCCGTGCGGTCCAGGTCGCACTCGCCGGACTTGAGGTAGCTGATTATCTGCCCGAGCGCCACTATGGTCGGGTAGCAGGCGTCGTTGTTTATGTAGCGCAGGCCCTCGTCCACGGCGTTCACGTCCACCTCTGGCAGGAGCTTGGCCTTGTAGCCGCTGGCCTCGAGCGCAGGCTCGAAGAACTGGAAGTGCAGCGGGCTCATCTGCGGAATGAGGAGCGTGTAGTCACCGCGCATCTCCTCTTCGAAGAGCAGGCGGTTAAAGCTGTAGGGCACGTTCTCGCCCTTCACGCCGCCCTTCTCGCGCTCCTCCATGGCCGCCTTTAGCGAACGGATGCGAATCTTCACGGCGCCCAGGTTCGCGCCCTCGTCTATCTTAAGCAAGGTGTAGAGCTTGTTCTTCTTCTTGAGAATCTCGTCCACCTGGTCGGTGGTCACCGCGTCCAGGCCGCAGCCGAACGAGTTGAGCTGCACCAGCTCCAGGTCCTCGCGCCCGCCAACGAACTCCGCGCTGCGGTACAGGCGACTGTGGTACATCCACTGGTCGAGCACGCGCAGCGGCCGCGCCGGCGCGGTCATGTACGCCACCGAGTCCTCCGTGAGCACCGCCATGCCGAACGAGGTGATGAGCGAGTCGATCCCGTGGTTGATTTCCGGGTCCAGGTGGTACGGCCGCCCGGCCAGCACCACGCCCTTAAGCCCCTTCTGCGCGATAATCTTGAGGGCCTCCTTTCCCTGCCGCTTCACGTCGTCCTTGAACCGTTTGTCCTCGCGCCGGGCCTTCTTCACCGCCGCCGCCACCTCCGCGTGCGGGATGCGCAGCTCGGCGAACACCGAAGCGAGCCGCTTGGTCAGCCGCTCGTCCGCGTCGTACGGCAGGAACGGGTGCATGAACACCACGTCCTCCGCGTCCAGATACTCGTCCATGTTGCCCGCTATGACCTCCGGATAGGTGGCCACTATGGGACAATTGTAGTGGTTGCCGGCTGTCTCGTCCTCTATGCGCTCAAAGTTTATGCTGGGGTAAAAGATCCGCTTGACGCCCTGCTCTACCAGCCACTTGATATGGCCGTGCACGAGCTTGGCCGGGTAGCACGCGGTGTCCGAGCTTATGGTGTCCATGCCCTTCTCGTAGATGGTCTTGGAGGACGCCGGCGAGAGCACCACCTTGAAGCCGAGCTCGGTAAAGAACGTATACCAGAACGGGTAGTTCTCGTACATATTCAGCACGCGCGGAATGCCTATCTGTCCGCGCCGGGCCTTCTCCATGGGCAGCGGCTCGTAGTCGAACAGCCGCTTGTACTTGTACGCGGCCACGTTGGGTATGTCCGCGCTCTTCTTCTCGCCGCCGGCGCCGCGCTCACAGCGGTTTCCGGTTATGAACTTCTCACCGGAGCCGAAGCGGTTTATGGTCAGCAGGCAGTTATTCTCGCAGCCCTTGCAGCGCCCGTGGCTGCTCTCCACGCGGAAGGCGTCCAGCTCGTCCGCCGTGGCAATGCCGGACTCGGAGCCGGGGATGTAGTTTTCGAGCGCGATGAGCGCCGCGCCATACGCCCCCATATTCCCGGCGATATCCGGTCGCACAACCTCCCGGCCCATGATGTCTTCAATTGACCTAAGTACCGCGTCGTTTAAGAACGTCCCGCCCTGGACCACAATCTTCTCGCCGGCCTCGTCGGTGTTGCGCAGCTTGATGACCTTGTACAGCGCGTTCTTTATGACGGAGTAACTGAGCCCCGCGGAGATGTCGCCTATGGTGGCGCCCTCTTTCTGGGCCTGCTTGACCTTGGAGTTCATGAACACCGTGCAGCGCGTGCCCAGGTCCACGGGGGAGTCCGCGAACAGCGCCTCGCCCGCGAAATCCTCCACCGCCAGGTTCACGGACTTGGCGTAGGTCTCTATGAACGAGCCGCAGCCCGAGCTGCACGCCTCGTTGAGCATAATGTTATATATGGCCCCGTCGCGAATCTTCATGCACTTCATGTCCTGGCCGCCTATGTCGAGGATAAAATCCACGCCCGGCAGGAACTCGCGCGCCGCCTTATAGTGCGCTATGGTCTCTATCTCGCCGTAGTCCACGCGGAAGCCCGTCTTGATGAGCCCCTCGCCGTAACCGGTCACCACGCTGCCCGCCACGTACGCCTGCTCCGGCAGGTTCGCGTAAAGGTCGCGGAGCATGGTGCGCACCGCCTCGAGCGGGTTTCCCTCGTTGCTTCTGTAGAACGAGTAGAGCAGGTTCTTGGCCTCGTCAATGGCGACCGCCTTCGTGGTCGTGGAGCCGGCGTCTATGCCGAGAAAGACCTTGCCGCGTGCCCGGTGAATGTCCTTGCGCGGGACTCTGGCACGAGCGTGGCGGCGGCGGAAGGACTCGTAGTCCTCGGCGCCGCGGAAGAGCGGCTGGATATGCTTGGTGTCCGAGAGCTGCGAGGGGTCTGCCTCGTCGAGGCTCTTAAGAATGCTTCCGAGCGGCACGGCGGCCTTGCTCTCCGCGAGGAGGCCCGCGCCTATCGCCACGAAGTACTGCGAGTTATCCGGGAAGATGACCTTATCGTCCGTGAGCGCGAGCGTCTCTATGAAGCGCAGGCGCAGCTCGGAGAGGAAAAACAGCGGCCCGCCGAGGAACGCCACGCGCCCTCGGATGGTGCGCCCGCAGGCGAGCCCGCTTATGGTCTGGTTGACCACCGCCTGGAATATGGAGGCGGCCAGGTCCGGCATCTGCGCGCCCTCGTTAATGAGGGGCTGGATGTCCGTCTTGGCAAACACCCCGCAGCGCGCGGCTATGGGGTAGAGAATCTCCTTGGACTTGGCGGCCTCGTTCAGACCCGCCGCGTCGGTGTTCAGCAGGATGGCCATCTGGTCTATGAACGCGCCCGTGCCGCCGGCGCAGGTACCGTTCATGCGCTGCTCGACCGTGGCGCCGTAGAAGGTAATCTTGGCGTCCTCGCCGCCGAGCTCTATGGCCACGTCCGTCTGCGGGATGATGGTTTCCACCGCGCGGCTGCAGGCCACCACCTCCTGCTCGAACGGAATGCCGAGCAGGCTGGAGAGCGCCAGGCCGCCGCTGCCGGTGATCACGGCGCGCACGGAAATGTCCGGGAATGCCTGTGCCAGGTTCCCGGCAAGCTCGCGTACCTTTTCAAAAACGTTGGACATATGGCGGCCGTATTCCGAAAACAGAATCTCGCCGTCCGCCCCCAAAAGAACCAGCTTAACCGTGGTGCTTCCCACGTCTATGCCTAATCTGTATGCGTCAGCCGCATGTTCTCCCATCGCGTTTCCCATACCGTATATTATACATCAAATATCAATGATGAGCCGCACCGGGCAGTGGTCGGAGACCCTGGTTCCTTCCCGCAGGGACTCGCCGCGCAGGTGGGTTACCTCGCGCACCTTGTCCGCTATGCGGTTCGAGACTAAGAAGTAGTCTATTCTCCACCCTGCGTTGTTGTCCCAGGCGCGGTAGCGGAAGCTCCACCAGGTGTAGTCCCCTTCCGTGTCCGGATGCAGATGGCGGTAGGTGTCCGTGAACCCCGCGCCGAGCAGGCGGCGGAACCTGCCGCGCTCCTCGTCCGAAAAGCCCGCGTTGCCGTGGTTGCTCTTCGGGTTTTTCAGGTCTATCTCCTCGTGCGCCACGTTCAGGTCGCCGCAGAGGATGACCGGCTTTTCCCTGTCGAGTTTTTCGAGGTACGCCCGCCGCGCGTCCTCCCACTCCATGCGGTAGTCTATGCGCGCAAGGCCGTCCTGCGCGTTGGGCGTGTACTCACAAACCAGGAAGAACTTCTCGAACTCGCAGGTGAGCGCGCGCCCCTCGTCCTCGTGCGCGGGGTCGTCTATGCCGTAGCGCACGGAAAGCGGCTCGGCCTTGGAGAACACCGCGGTACCCGAGTAGCCCTTCTTCACCGCGCTGTTCCAGTACTCGTGATAGTCCGGCAGGTCGACCACAGCCTGCCCCGGCTGCATCTTGGTCTCCTGAAAACAGTAGGCATCTGCCATTTCATTGGCGCAGAAGTCCAGCAGGCCTTTTTTCATGGCTGCCCGCAGGCCGTTTACGTTCCAGGTGATGAGTTTCATAGCGTCCGGATCTCCTTGTTGTACAGACGACGGATGAAGAAGACGGAGAGCAGCAACGCGAAGCCTTCCGCGAGCGGGAAGGACGCCCAGGCCGCGTCTATGCCCAGCGTGCGCAGCAGGAGCCACGTGAGCGGCAGGATGAGCACGAGCTGGCGCAGGAGCGAGACGGTGAGCGACAGGCCGCCGTGCCCGAGGGCCTGGAACATGGCGCTGCCCACTATGGAGACCGCCGCCGGCACGAAGCACAGGCTGATGATTCGCAGCGCCGGCATGCCTATTTCGAACATTTCCGGGGTGGCGGAGAACAGCGCGAGCATGCCGTGGGCGCAGAAGTGGAAGAGCACCGTGCCTATGGTCATGATCCCCACGGCCACCACGAGCGCCCGGCGAAACGTCATCATGAGGCGGTCTTTTTTGCGCGCGCCGAAGTTGTAGCCCATGATGGGCATGGAGCCCTGGTTTAAGCCGAACACGGGCATGAAGATGAACGACTGAAGCCGGTAGTAGACGCCCAGGACCGCCACCGCCGCGTTGCCGTGCCCGATGAGGATGGCGTTCAGGCCCGAGATCATGAACGAGCCTATGGACATCATGACCATGGACGGTATGCCCACGCTGTAGATGTCCTTGACCATGGCGCCGCGGATGCGGAAGCCCGCGAAGCGCGGTTTCATGGGGTGTTTCTTGTAGAGGAACAGCAGCACGAGCGCTATGCTCATGCCCACGAACTGGCAGGTGACCACCGCCACGCCCGCGCCGATTACGCCCAGCTTGGGCGCGCCGAACCAGCCGAGGATGAGCGTGGGCGCCAGAATGCAGTTTAAGATGGCCGCGGTCATGTTGAACGTCATGGGGAAAATCATGTTGCCCATGGCCTGGAGGACGCGCTCGCACGTGACCGAAATGTTCACGAACAGCGAGCCTATGGTCACGATCCGGCAGAAGTTCACCGCGCTCTCGTAGATGTACGGGTCGTCCGTGTACAGCGCGAAGAACGGCTTGGCGGCAAACAGCCCGAAGCACGCGAAGACCGCCCAGTGGACGAGCGCCAGGATAAACCCGTGCGCCGCCGCGGACTCCGCCTCTTCCTGCCTTTTCGCGCCGAGCCGCCTGGAGATGAGCGAGGCAAGGCCCACGCCGCTTCCCACCGCGACCGACATCATGAGCATCTGCACCGGGAACACGAGCGTCACAGCAGCCATGGCGTCCTCGGAGATGGAAGCCACGAAAATGCTTTCAATGACGTTGTACAGGGCGCTGACGATCATGGAGATCATAGCGGGGAAAGACATGGTGAACAGTAGCCGGTTGATGGGCAGCACGCCCATCTTGTTTTCGGTTCTCAGATTCCCTTCTTCCTGCATAGCCTTTTCAGTATAACAGAAAGCGCGCGGAAAATACACCCGTATTTTTCGAATATCTTGTGTCTAAGCGCGCGTTCAGGTGGAATATCTGGTATACTAATAGAGTTATGACAATTCGTTGGGTTTCTTCTATACGAGCGTTTGGTTTGCTTCTCGTGGTGGTGTATCATTTCGTTCCCGCCCTGCTTCCGGGCGGGTTCCTGGGCGTGGACGTGTTTTTCGTCTTTTCCGGCTACCTGATTACCGCCCTGCTGCTCGCCGAATACCAGGAGCACGGCCGCATTCGCCTGCTGGATTTTCTCGTCCGTCGCGTCCGCCGTCTGCTTCCGGCCGTCCTGTTTCTTTTGTTGACAATGGTGCCCGCGAGCCTGCTCATCTCGGCAGACTTTCGCGCCGCGCTCGGCCATCAACTCGCCGCCGTTCTCGGCTGGGTTACGAATTACTATGAAGTTCTTCACGGCGGGTCGTACGAGGACCAGCTGCTGCCCCATCTGTTCGTGCACACCTGGACGCTGAGTGTGGAGATGCAGTACTACGTGCTGTGGGGACTGCTGCTCGCAGCCATGTGCAACGCGGGGTTTCTGGGGAGCAAGCGGCGCGCGCGCGAGGAGCAGCGGACGCGCTATACGGTGGCTGCCATGGCGGCGGCGCTGGCGCTTCTTTCGTGGGTGGTCATGTGGATTATGGCGCGCGGAAAGGCGGACCCTTCCGCGGCGTACTTCGCTACGGGGTCGCACGTGTTTCCGCTCATGATCGGCTCTTTTGCGGGGGTGTTCTTCGGAATTAAACCGGGGCGCGCGCTGCGGGCGGCGCGGCGGATTTCCTCGGGCGCCCTGCTCGGGTTTATCTGCGTGGCGGCCGGCGTGGTGTTTGTATTTGCGGTGGTGCTGGACTTTACCTCGCCCTTCGTCTACCGGTTCGGGATTCTCATCACGGCGCTGCTTACGGCGGGCGTGCTTGCCGCCCTCCGGATTCTGCAGCCGCGGATCCGGCGCCGCGAGCCGGTGCTGCTGCGGTTCGTGGCGGACCGGTCGTACTCCATGTACCTGTTCCACTGGCCCATCTACATTATTATCGGAAACACATTGCGACAGGTGGGCGAATACCTGCCGGGCTTCCTGCGGGTCATGCTCAGCAACACGCTCGTGGTCGTGCTGCTCTCCGCGGCGCTCACGCTGGTCATGGGGCACCTGAGCTACGTGCTGGTGGAGAAGCGCTTCCGCGTGCGGCGGGTGCGCAGCTCGGGCGGGCGTGCGGGGGACGGCGCGGGCGCGGGGAAGCGGTACGCGGCTATTGCGGCGGCGGGGCTTGCGTGCCTCCTGCTCCTTGCGGGCTGCGTGCAGGCGGTACGCACGGCGCCGCCTATCACCAGCATAGAGCGCGACTACCGGCACGAATCGATAGAGACGGACCGCGCCGTGCTGGGGAGCGTGGGCGCGCGCTTTATGCGGCTTTCGGATTCGGATATAAACGCGCGCATAGGGCTCTTCGACGGGGACAGCCGCACGAGCGGCGGCGGCATTTCGGGCGGGGTGACGGTGATAGGCGACAGCGTGACGCTTGGCGCCTCCACCGCGCTGCGCGAGGCCATTCCGGGGGCCTACATTGACGCCGAAGTAAACCGGAACATGCGGGACGCAGAGGAAATCATAAAGACGCTCCAGGAGAACGGCATGCTGGGCGAGACAGTGGTCATAGCGCTGGCGAGCAACGCGTCGGACGACACGGGCGATAACGCGGACGCGCTGGTGCGGATGCTGGGCGCGGACTACCGGGTGGTGTTCGTGACGGGGTTCGGAAAGGACTTCATGGCGCCGGCCAACGCGCACATACGGGCCATGCCGGGATACTTCCAGAACGTGGTCGTGGCGGACTGGGAGACGGCCATCGCGGCGCACCAGGATTGGCTGGCGCCGGACGGGGTGCACACGGGAACCGAGGAGTCCAAGGAGCTTTACGCGCAGGTCGTGGTTGCGGCCATAGCGGGCGAGGCGGAGCAGACGTAGGCGCCCGGGCGGCTTTACGCACGGGGCGTGGAGCGGCTATAGCGGGCGAAGGGATACGGAACGGAGACGGTGAGTAAGAAGAAAGACACAAAGAAAGAACGGGAAGCGCGGCGCGCGGAAAGGCGCGCGGCAGAGGAACGGGTGCAGCCGGTATACCGCGGCATACAGACCGAGGAGGAGCGGCGGCGCGAGAATCTTCTGGTGCGCGAGGAAAAGCCCCTGTCGTACAAAGCGAGCAAACGCAGCGAGCGGGAAGCGGAAGCGGGGGCTGCCGGGGCGGAGAAGCGGCGCGAGCGGGAAGCGGAAGCGGGGGCTGCCGGGTCGGAGAAGCGGCGCGAGCATGCGACTGTGGCGGAAAAACCTGCGCAGCCGGCGCCCGCGGCTCGCAAGCCTTCCGCGGGGATGACCATACGGCGCCCCATGCCTGCCGCGCGAAAGAAGCCCGCGGCCGCTGTCCGCACGATGAACATCCGCCGCCTGCGGGAGACGCGCGACTGGCTGGCGCAGGTCCGCACCCGTTCGGCGAGCGGGTTTGCGGGGGTGCGTGCCCGCGCGAAGGTCGCGGGCGGAATCGCTTTCGTGCTGGCGACCATCCTGTGCGCGCTCGGCGCGTTCGGCATGCCGTGGGAGACAGCAGCGCGCACGGCGCAGGAGGACATCTACGGAAACGCCTGGACCGGCATGGAGAAGCACGGCGTGTTTTCCGGCGAGGTAATCATAGACTTTGCGAACGGCGACCACTACGAAGGCGGGTTCGAGGGCGGCGCCTTTTCGGGGGAAGGCACGTATATGTCCGCGAGCGGCTGGGCGTTTACCGGCACATTCACGGCCGGCGCCGCGGAGGGCAAGGGCGTGCTGAAGACCGATCGCGGCGAGGAATACACGGGGAGCTTTACCCGCTCGCGGCCCGGCGGAAGCGGCGTGCTTTCCACTTCCTTCGGCTGGTCGTACGACGGAAATTGGCGGGGCGGCCTGCCCGGCGGCGAGGGCACCCTCACCTACTCGGACGGCGCGGTCTACGAGGGCAGCTTTGCGGACGGTTTCGCGGACGGCGAGGGCACCCTCACCTACCCCGGCAACTGGACCTACGCCGGCAGCTTCACAGAAGGCCTGCGTAACGGCTCAGGCGTACTCACCACAGAAACCGGAGAAGTAACCACCGGCAACTGGGAAGCCGGCGTGTACGTAGGGGAAAGCGGGGAGGCGTAGAAGCACGCCCGCGTGGCGAGGAGGAATCAGAACTTGGCCGGGTCGGGGCGGTAGGCGCCGCCTAAGGGCGCGGCGAAATGCGGAAAGTCGCCGGACCAGGAGTCCTGCTTCGTATTGGGGTTCTGCGCTATGCGCCCGCCACCTGCATAGTACTCACACAGCCGTATTTCTTCGGGCGTCTTATGATTGGTCATGGCGAGCTTGTAGCGCGCGGCCTTATAGGCTATCTTGTTCGCTATGTACGCTGCCGCCGCATTGTCCTTTCTGTTAAGGGTCAGTATGACTGTCCATTTATCGTTCCGGTCATCCACATAAGTCAAGGTCACATTAGGATACAGCGCATATTTCACCCCGCGGTAGCCAACCGACGCCAGCCACTCGTAGCGGATGTGTCCCACCATGACTGTCCCGCGGGTTCTCTTTCTTCCGGCAGCCTCGTAGGCGCCTCTTTCAATGTAGTTCGGATAATGGAGCTTTCCTGGAATCGCGCCCGATCCGCCAACATCGTACGTTTCACAGAAAAACGCCACCCGGGAATCCGTGACGTAAACGGATATATATATCTGCTCCCACATTTCCGGCTTATATTTGTTCAACTGCTGCCCCGGCGCCTGCCGGAAGACCGTCACTTCCAGCGTCACAAATTCCACCGTCAGACCATGATCCCACGGCTCGGCCGCCACGCACCCGCGCCCGTCTTCCGCCGCAGCCTCAAATGACGGCACGCTGTTTCCTATTCTAACCGGATAAAAGCAATGATACGGCACGGTCTCCCCTCCCTGTCATTAACGGAATGTAAGCACAAGTAAAAGCACAATCACCACCAGAAAAATCGAGCCCAAAACGATTAACACGATATTGCCTGTATGATCATTAATCTGCCGCTTCTGCCGGTAGAACTCATCCGTCTCCCACAAAGGAAAGCTATAACTGCTCTATTTCACGGTTTCCGATGCCACCACATATTGCAAAACTAAGCGAGCAAGCCGTAAGCCGGGTTCTGTCGTGGACGATCATCTATCTGGGGACGGCATCTCTGCCGCCCTCCGGGACGCCGAAGCATCCGCCTGCGGCCTACCTTCCGGGCGGAGACGGGCAGCCTCCCCGGCTTTCGCCGGCATGCCCTATTGGCCTTGCTCCGGGTGGGGTTTACCCTCGACGCATGTTACCATGCGGCGCTGTGAGCTCTTACCTCACTCTTTTCAACCTTACCCTTGCGGGCGGTATGTGTTTCTGTGGCACTTTCCCTAAGGTTACCCTCGCCGGACGTTATCCGGCACCCTTGCCCTATGGAGCCCGGACTTTCCTCGCGGGGCCTGCCGAAGCTTCCCCGCGCGACCGTCTGGCTTGCTCGCCTCGCATTATACCATGTAGCGGGCAGATTATCGTCAAAATCCGTAGCAAAACAGACGTTTTTTTATCCATTCAGTGTTATCATTAATAGAAAAGCACAACCCCCAAGGAGGAGAACATGCCTACATCCGCGAAAAAAATTATCGACGCCATCGAGCAGCTTGCGCCGCTTTCGCTTGCTACAGATTGGGACAGGAGCGGTGTGCAGATTTCTGTTGAGTGGGGCGAAAAGCGCGGCGTCCTGGTCGCGCTGGACGTAACGGAGGAGACCGTGCAGGAGGCGTACCACACCGGCATGGACTTCCTGCTCACGCACCACCCGCTGCTCTTTAGCTACGACATCAAGAACGGCATCCGCGACGATGAGCCCACCGGCGCCCTGATTGTCAAGCTCATTGAGAACGGCATAACCGTCTACGCCGCGCACACCTCCTACGACGCAGCCCCGGGCGGCATGAACGACGCGCTTGCCGGCGCCCTCGGCCTCGAGGACGCAGCGCCTCTTGCCCCGGACGGTGAGGCGGCAATGGTTCGCATAGGCCGGCTTCCCATGGCCATGCCCTTCGATGTAGCCACGCGTTACGTGTCGGAAAAGCTGCAGCTAAACGGAAAGGTCCGGACCGTCGGGGATCCCCATGAGCTCATACACACCGTCGCGATCTGCGGCGGGGCAGGCGGCGATTTCATGGCCGAGGCATACAAAGCCGGCGCGGATCTGTACATCACCGGTGACGTACGCCACCACGAAGGCATCCTCGCAGCGAGCATGCAGCGGTGCCTCATTGACGCCGGACACGCAGCGCTGGAGAAGATATTCGTCCCTGCCATGACCGAGTATCTGCGCGGCTATTTCGGGGACGACATAAACGTGCTCGAAGTGTTAGATTCGCAAGCAGACCCAGACCCGTTCCGTTTCCCCTACCTGTCCGAGGAAGATGAGGACTGACCCCAAAGGCCAAAATTTCAAGTTATGCACGGTTAGTGGAAGCTGATTCGCGTCTTTCGGCCCATTTTTCTCCTATGAAATGGATGTGTAGTTTATTTCAGGAAGAAAAATCGTGCATAAGTTGAAATTTTGTCCCTTGGAGCCCTTGGAGCGCTGATAGGCGGGCGGTGGCGCGGGCTTGCGCCGGGCTGCCCTCTTTCGACAGGCTGAGGATGCGCCGCTCGCGCCGCATCTTCTGCTCGAGGTATTCCGGAAGAAGCGGATGCCCCGCCGCGGCCAGCATCTGTAGCTGGGCCCGCTCCACGGAGCGAAGCGAACTTGCTGCCTCTGAATCACAGTAGCTCGAAATAAGACCGTGCGCCTCGCCTTGGCGTACCCGAGCGACGCCTGCTTCCGGACCGCTTTCCGCAGTCCCTGCCTCTGTGCCCTCCGCAGCCCCGGCGTGCCTTGCTACGAGCACTTCGCTGATTCGCTTTCCTTCCCGCGCGAGGTCTTCGTGCGTTATGCGAAAGCCGTTTCCGCCGAGCCAGGTCCGCAGCGCCTCCCCCCGCGAGCGCGGCTGGAGGATGAACGTGGCGAACGATCGCGCGTGCGCCGCGTCCCGCGCCAGAATCCGCGAGATCAGCTCGCCCCCGAGCCCCGCGATAACCACCGTATCCACCTCGCCCGCGGCCAGCGGCGCCAGTCCGTCCCCGAGCCGAAACACAAAAGCGGGCTGCTCCGAGCACCCCGCCGCATCCGCCGGCCGAAGCCGGCTCATATTCACCCGTGCCTTACCAAGCGGCCCTTCCGCCACATCCGTAAGCACCACAAAAGGACTAATCCCCGCCGCCAGCAGATACCGCGGCAGATACCCATGATCCGTACCAATATCCGCCACCCGCGACCCGGGCGCCACATATCCCGCAATCACAGACAGCCGCTCACTCAACTTATACATAACCCACCTTCAAAAGCGAATAACCCAAGAGCAGAGCTCGCAGGGCCCCAAGCAGGGATGGTTGGGACCCTGCGAGCTCTGCCCTTGCGACATTCCGCCTACTCGAGATAATCCTTGAGTTTCCGGCTTCGCGTCGGGTGGCGCAGCTTCCGGAGCGCCTTGGCCTCTATCTGCCGGATGCGCTCCCGCGTAACGTCAAACCGCTTGCCCACTTCCTCCAGCGTCCGCGCGCGCCCGTCGTCCAGCCCGAACCGCAGGATGAGCACCTTCTGCTCGCGCTCCGTAAGCGTCCCGAGCACCTCAATCAGTTGCTCCTTGAGCATGGAAAACGCGGCTGCGTCCGCCGGCGCCGGCACATCCTCGTCCGGGATAAAGTCCCCCAGATGGCTGTCCTCCTCCTCGCCTATGGGCGTCTCCAGCGACACCGGCTCCTGCGCTATCTTGAGAATCTCGCGCACCTTCTCCTCGGAAATATCCATCTCCTTGCCTATCTCCGCCGGCGTGGGCTCCCGCCCGTACTCCTGCAGCAGCTGCCTGGAGATGCGAATCAGCTTGTTTATGGTCTCCACCATGTGCACCGGAATGCGGATGGTCCGCGCCTGGTCCGCTATGGACCGCGTAATCGCCTGCCTTATCCACCACGTCGCGTATGTGGAGAACTTGAAGCCCTTCCGCCACTGGAACTTGTCCACCGCCTTAATCAGCCCGAAGTTCCCCTCCTGGATGAGGTCCAAAAACAGCATCCCGCGCCCCACGTACCGCTTGGCTATGGATACCACCAGACGCAGGTTCGCCTCGCACAGCGCCTGCTTGGCCGACTCGTCGCCCGCCTCCATGCGCTTGGCCAGCTCCACTTCCTGCTCCGCGGTCAGAAGCGGCACCGTGCCTATCTCCTTCAGGTACATGCGCACCGGGTCGTCCACCGTGATGCCCTTGGGCAGCGTGGCCTCCAGGTCCACCTTGCCGTCCTTCACCGCGGTCTCCTCGACCTCTTCCTCTTCTTCCTCTTCTTCCTCGAGGGCCAGCAGCTCGAACTCGTCCGGCTCCTCCTTATCCGTGGTGGTCACCTCGATCCCCAGAATCTCCAGCCGGTCGTAAAACGCCTCAATCTGGTCCTTATCCATGGACGTGGTGGCCAGCTCCTCGCTGATTTCCTTGTAACTGACCGACCCCTTCCGCTTCAGCCGCTCGATCAGTTCCTCCGTAACATCCAGTGCTACCACGCTGTGATCATCTTCGAATTTCAATCCGCTCACCCTTCCTTTATCTTGTTGATCCGGCCTCGCAAATCCCGGAGCTCCGCCATAATCCGCTCTTTCACCGACGCGTCCACGTCCTTCTCGCCCAGGAGTTCATTCAGCTCCCGCGCCCGCGCCTCGAGTTCCTCGCGTTCTATCCGCAGGCAGAGTTCCCTGAACTGCAAGTCCGTATCCTCCGCCAGTTTGGTCTGCGCCAATATCTCTGCAAGCGCCGCCCTCTCCGGTTCCTCCAGCGCTTCTTCCAGCTTTCCCGTGTCGATCTCGCCGCCGTCCGTCTCCGCACAGAGCACGCAAATCTCTTCGTAAATCCTGAGTAGCGCCGGTGAGGTAAACACCCGTCCGTACTCCCGGCCCGCCGCCGCTATCTGCCCCGAGTGCAGCATGAGCCGCAGGAACAGTTTCTGCAAGGCTTCGTTTCTTCCCGCGCCCGCCGTCTGTTTAGAAGAGGCTTGGCCCGCGCGTCCCGGTGCGCCCGCACCCGGCACTCTCACTCCGTCGCCCTCCACCTCCCGGCGGATGGCCGCTTCCGAAATGCCCGTATCCCGCGCCAGCTTCTGGATGTAGTAATCCGTCTCCACCGGGCTTATCCGCCGCCGCCGGCTCGCCTCGGAAAGCGCCGCCGCGGCCTTCTTCAGGTACTCCAGGGACTGCTCCCCGCCGGCCGGCGCACCGTCCGCGTCCGTAAGGCCGCCCGCGCCCGCCGTGAGGCCCAGCTCCTTAGCAATCTGTATGAACTTAAACGCCATAAACGGCACGGCTTCCGCCACCGCCTGCGCAAAAGCGTCCTTGCCGAACCTTTGCACATACTCGTCCGGGTCCTTGGCCCCGCCAAGCATAACCACCTTGCCGGTAAGCCCCGCGTCCTGGACTATGTCCATGTTCTTCAGCGCCGCCGCCACCCCCGCGTCGTCCGCGTCGTAGGCCAGCACGACCGTTTCCGCGTACCGCGAGAGCATGCGCGCCTGGGAAGACGTGAGCGCCGTCCCCATCGCCGCCGTGGCGTTAGCAAACCCGTACTGGTAGAGCGAAACCACGTCCATGTACCCCTCCACCAGTATGCCCATGCCGGACTTAACCATGGCATCCTTCGTCAGGTTTACCGCGTACAGGCTCTCCCCCTTGCGGAACACCGGCGTCTCCGGCGAATTCAGGTACTTGAACCGCGGGTTTCCCGTCAGGACCCGCCCGCCGAAGGCGATTACCTTCCCGCGCGTGTTTACTATGGGAAACATGACCCGGCTGTAGAACATGTCCCGCCAGCCGCTGTCCGTCTTCTTTACCAGCCCGACCTCCGCCGCCTTTTCGAGCGAAAGCCCCTGCTGCTCAAGCGCCGCTGTAAGCCCGCGCCCCGAATCGTCCGCGTAGCCTATGCCAAAGGCCTTGATGGCCGGCAGCTCTATCCCCCGTCCCTCCATATAGGCAAGCGCCGGATTTCCCGGCACGCGTATCTGCTGGTAATAGTGCCGCGCCGCCGCCTGGTTTATCTCGTAGTAAACCTTCTTCCGGGACTCCGCGTCATACCCGCCGCCCGGCGACCACTCAATTCCGTACTCGCCCGCCAGCTTTTCCGCCGCCTCCAGAAAGTTGAGGTTATAGAGGCGCTCGTAAAACGTAATCACGTCGCCCCCCGCCCCGCAACCGAAGCAATGGAACAACTGCCGGCTTTCCGAAACGGAAAACGAAGGCGTCTTTTCGTTGTGGAACGGGCACAATCCCATATAGCCCGAACCGGCGCGCCTAAGATGCACCGTGCGACCTATGACGTCCACGATATTGACCCGGCTCTTAATCTCTTCGGCTATATTCGTGCGGCAACCCTCTTCCTGCTATACGTGCGGACCCGACCCCGCACGAGAACCTGCGACTTAATGCGGAAGCCCCTTACCGCCCGGGTGGCGGCCCCGTTCCGCATATATACTTATACAACGCACCGCGTGCGCTTCCTCTATTTTTCTATGAAAAGTTTTGTGCTTTTTTTGTGAAGCCGGGCGCGCTACGCCTGCTCTTTTTCCACCACCGATGTGATGTACGGCAGGTTCCGGTACGCCTGGTCCACGTCCAGCCCGTAGCCGACTATAAAGACCGGGTCCACCGCAAACCCTATGTAATCCACCTCTATGGGCACCTTGCGGCCCGCCGGCTTGTCCAAGAGCGTGCAGATCTTCAGCGACCGCGGCTGCTGCGCCAGCATGTACTCGCGCAGGTAGTTGAGCGTAATCCCCGAGTCCACTATGTCCTCCACGATAATCACGTTCTTGCCCGTGATGGAGGACTCCAGGTCCTTGTTAATCTTCACAATCCCGCTGCTCTTAGTCGCCGCGCCGTAGCTGGAAACCGCCATGAAGTCTATCTCGGTCATGAGGTTCACCGACTTGAGCACCTCGCTCATCCAGAGCACCGCGCCCCGCAGGATGCCCACAAACGTCACTTCCTCGCCCAGAAAATCCTGCGTAATCTGCTCGCCTATCTCCGCCGCGCGCCGCTCTATCTGCTCGCGGGAAATGAGGACCTCGCCCAGTGAAAACCGCTCTTCTACGCCTGCCATGTCTCGTTCCTTTCTCTACCTTCAGGTGTCAATGTTTTTGCTTTACACTTCTTCCGGCGTCCCCGGCGTAAGCGCCAGCTCTATTTCCGCAAGCAGCTCCTTAACGCCCGTTCGCTTGAGCGCGGAGACCGGCACGATAACCGCGTCCTTGGCGCCGAGCGTCTTGCGTATGAGCGCTATCTGCTTCTCGAGCGCGTTGCGGGAAATCTTATCCGCCTTGGTGGCCGCTATAATCCCGTCTAATCCGTAGCTCTTCAGCCAGTCGTACATCTGAATATCCTGCGCGGAAGGCGCATGCCGGATATCCGCCAGCAGCACCACCTTAACCAGCGTGTCGCGCTTTTTGAGGTAAGCCTCAATCATATCCCCCCAGGAAGCCGAAACCGACTTGGAGACCTTGGCATACCCGTACCCCGGCAAGTCCACAATCCGAAACGCGTCGTCGTTCACCGTATAAAAGTTAATCGTACGCGTCTTCCCCGGACTCCCGGAAACCCGCGCCAAAGCCTTCCGCCCCGTAAGCAGGTTAAGCAGCGAACTCTTCCCCACATTAGACCGCCCCGCAAAAGCAATCTCAGGAGGCCCCGCCTCGGGATACTGTGCAGGCTTCGCCGCAATCCCCAATAAATCCGACTTAGTAATGTTCATTAAATCCGTCCTTTGCTTTTCCGGCGGTACCCACAGGCTGCCGCCGGGCGCACCTAATGCTTCACAGTCTTCTTAGCCGGCTTAATCTTCTTCGTAAGCACGTGCGGAATCGCCTCCTTCGCGTGGCGAATCAGCACAAACTCCATTTTGCGGCGAACGTTAGAAGGAATCTCGTCTATATCCCGCTCGTTCTCCTGCGGCAGAAGCACCTTGCGGATTCCCGCCCGGTGCGCCGCCAGCACCTTCTCGCGAATCCCGCCCACCGGCAGGATATCCCCGCGCAGCGTAATCTCACCCGTCATGGCCACATCCTGCCGCGCCGGAATCCCCGTAAGCGTGGAAATCATGGCCGTGCACATGGTCACGCCCGCCGAGGGACCGTCCTTGGGCGTAGCCCCCTCCGGGATGTGAATATGTATGTCGTCGTCCTTGTAGAACGTCTTCTTGACCCCGAGCTCCTCGGCTATGGACCGGATATACGAAATCCCCGCCTTGGCCGACTCCTTCATCACGTCGCCCATCTGCCCCGTCAGCACGATCTGCCCCGTGCCCGGCACGAGCGCCGTCTCAATCGAGAGCGTGGTCCCGCCTACTATTGTCCAGGCCAGACCGGTGGTCACGCCGGTCTTCGTCTCATTCTCTATCACGTCGTAGCGGTAAATCTTCTTGCCGAGGTATTTCTCTATGTTCCCGCTGGTCACGTTCACGCGCTCCGCCTTGGTCTCCACGACCTTGCGCGCCGACTTGCGGCAGATGCCCGCGATCTTGCGCTCGAGGTTGCGCACGCCGCTCTCGCGCGTGTAGTAGTTGATTATGTCGTGCACCGTCTGCTCGGAGATATGCACGCGCTCCTTGGTCAGGCCGTGCTCCGTGAGCTGCTTGGGAATGAGGAACTGCTCGGCTATGTGCACCTTCTCCTCCTCCGTGTAGCCCGGCACCTCTATGACCTCCATGCGGTCGAGCAGCGGCCGCGGAATGGTATCCGTGGTGTTGGCCGTGGTGATAAACAGCACCTTGGACAGGTCGAACGGGAACTCCAGATAGTGGTCCGTAAACTCCTTGTTCTGTTCCGGGTCCAGCACCTCGAGCAGCGCCGAGGCCGGGTCGCCGCGGAAGTCGTTTCCTATCTTGTCTATCTCGTCGAAGAGGAAGACCGGGTCCATGGTGCCCGCCTCCTTCATGCCGTTTATTATGCGGCCGGGAATGGCGCCTATGTACGTGCGCCGGTGCCCGCGAATCTCCGCCTCGTCGCGCACGCCGCCCAGCGACATCCGCACGAACTCACGCCCCACCGCCCGCGCGATGGACTTGGCTATGGACGTCTTGCCCACGCCCGGCGGTCCCACAAGGCAGATGATGGGTGCCTTCATGCTCTCCACGAGCTGCATGACGGACAGATACTCGAGGATGCGCTCCTTGACCTTCTCCAGCCCGTAATGGTCCTCGTTCAAGATGCTCTCCGCCGCCGGAATCTCCACATCCTTGGCCGAGTACACGTTCCACGGCAGCTGGAAGACCCACTCCACGTAGGTGCGAATCACGCCGCCCTCCGCCGAGGAAGGCTGAATCTTGGACAGCCGCTTGATTTCCTTCTCTATCTTCTTGTGTATCTTCTCGGAGAGCTTGAGGCTCTTCAGCTGCTTGAGCCAGTCGCGAATCTCGTCCTCGATCAGCTCGTCCTCGCCCAGCTCCTCCTGAATGGTCCTAATCTGCTCGCGCAGGTAATACTCCCGCTGCGTCTTATTGATCTTGCTGCGAACCTTCTTGTTTATGTCCTGCTCTATCTTGAGAATCTCTATCTCGTTGGTCATGGTCTCGCCCAGAATCTCCAGCCGCTCCTTGGGGTCAAAAGCCTCGAGGATCTTCTGCTTGGTCTCCGTGCGTACCTCCAAGTGGCTCGTGACTATGTCGGCCAGCCGGCCCGGATGCTCCACCGACGCCACCGAGGAGAGGATGTCCAAGGGCAGCCGCTGGCTCACCGAAATATATTCCTCAAACGTGTCGAGCACCGTGCGCATAAGCGCCTCCAGCTCGTTGGGCACCTCCTCGTACTCCGGCTCCTTTATCTCGCGGATAATGGATTTGAAGTAAGGCACCTCATGCACCATGCCCACGATTACGCCGCGCGATATGCCCTCGACGAGCACGCGAATCGAATCGCCGGGCAGCTTGAGCATCTGCTTGATGCGCGCTATGGTGCCCACCCGGTAAAAGTCGTCTATGGTCGGCAGGTCCGTCTCCGCGTCTTTCTGCGCCGCGAGGAACACGATCTGGTCGCGCACCATGGCCTTCTCCAGCGCGCTGATGGACTTCTCCCTGCCTATGTCAAAATGCAGCACCATGGACGGAAAGATGGAAAGTCCGCGCAGCGGAATCATGGGCATAATCCGCGTGTCGTCCTCCGAAGCGGATTCCTCTTCCGGCTCCTCGTCCTCCATCTCCATGACCACCTGCCTGCGCTTGATAAACTCCGCGGCCACCCGCTCGGCTACCTTCTCGGCAGCCTCCTCTATCTCGTCCATTATGTCTTTATTCTTGTCGTCTTTTTCCTTACTCATACGCCATCCCTCTTTGGCCCGCTTCCGCGAACTGCCCCTTTGTTTTCAGAAGCGCTGAATATCCTCCAGCGCTTCGTCAAGAATCTCAGTTATACCCGTTCCCCGCGGAAAACCCCTCAGGAAACGTCCTTCTTTCCGCCGTCCGTGAGCACCAGCGCCGGCGCGGTGTCGCCGTCTATGGTGTTCTCCGTCACGACCACCTTGCGAATGTCGTCGCGGGACGGAATCTCATACATGATGTCCGTCATGACGTGCTCGATTATGCTGCGCAGCCCGCGCGCGCCCGTCTTGCGCTCTATGGCCTTCTCGGCCACACGCTTAATGGCGGACTCCTCCATCTCCAGCTCCACGTCGTCGAGCAGGAACAGCTTCTTGTACTGCTTGAGGATGGAGTTCTTGGGCTCCGTAATAATGCGTACGAGCGCGTCGGAATCCAGCTCGTGCAGCGTGCACATGACTGGCAGACGCCCGATAAACTCCGGAATCAGCCCGTACTTGAGCAGGTCCTCGGACTGGACTTTCCGCAGAATCGCGGAGATGTCCTTGGGATCCGGCCGGCCCTCGCCGTCCGCCCCGTACTCGGAGTTAAACCCTATGGTCTTCTCGCCCAGCCGGCGCTGAATAATCTTGTCCAGCCCATCGAACGCACCGCCGCAGATAAACAGCACGTTGGTCGTATCGAACGGAATGTAGTCCTGATGCGGGTGCTTGCGGCCGCCCTGCGGGGGCACATTGGCCACGGTCCCCTCGATAATCTTCAGGAGCGCCTGCTGCACGCCCTCGCCCGACACATCCCGCGTAATCGACACGTTGTCCCCCTTGCGGGAAATCTTGTCGATTTCGTCCACGTAGATTATGCCCTTCTGCGCCCGCTGAATGTCGCCGTCCGCCGCCTGGATGAGCTTGAGCAGGATGTTCTCCACGTCCTCGCCCACGTAGCCCGCCTCGGTAAGCGCCGTCGCGTCGGCAATGGCAAAAGGCACATTGAATATCTTCGCCAGCGTTTGCGCCAGGAGCGTCTTGCCGCTGCCCGTAGGCCCGATCATGACTATGTTGCTCTTCTGAATCTCCACCCCGTCCGCGTCGTGCACATCCATGTACCGCACGCGTTTGTAGTGGTTATACACCGCGACCGACAGGATTTTCTTCGCCTCGTCCTGGTCTATCACGTAGTCCGAGAGCTGCCGGTAGATTTCCTTGGGCTTGGGTACGTAGAAGCCACCGGAGCGGTCATCCGCGCCGCGCCCGTAGGCGCTCTCGTACTCCTCGCGCATAATCTCCTGACACAGGTCCACGCACTCGTTGCAAATGTAGACGTTCGGCCCGGCGATAAGGCGTACCACCTGGTCCTGCGACTTCCCGCAGAACGAACACTTCAATTGCTTGTCGTCGTTATAATTACTCATACTTCTTTCTTTCCGGGCTGCCGCCCTTCAAAAACAATTCCCCTTACCGTATACATTTCGTCCGTTTCCCGAAAAAGTTGTCGTATTTCCTCTATACCCTTTTTATCAACATTCCCTACAGTGCGCCGGATTTTTTTCGTCTGCCACATCGTGCGTGCCAGGCGGAAAAAAGACAAGCACCTAACGCGTGGTAATGACCTTATCTATCAACCCGTAGTCCTGTGCCTGCTGCGCCGTCAGAAAGTTATCGCGGTTCGTATCCATGGCAATTCTCTCGATCGCCTGTCCCGTGCGCTCCGCCAGAATCCGGTTCAGCCGCTCGCGCGTCCTGATTATGTGGTCCGCGTGAATCCTTATGTCCTCCGCCTGGCCCTGCGTCTGGCCGAGGGGCTGGTGAATCATAATCTCCGCGTTCGGCAGCGCAAACCGCTTGCCCTTCTCGCCCGCCGCGAGCAGGAAAGCCCCCATGCTCGCCGCCATGCCTATGCAGATGGTCGACACGTTCGGCCGGATGTACTGCATGGTGTCGAAAATGGCCATGCCCGCCGTCACGCTGCCGCCGGGGCTGTTGATGTACATGTTAATGTCCTTGTCGCCGTCCTCCGCCTCGAGGAAGAGGAGCTGGGCCACCACCACGCTCGCAAGCGTGTCATCGATTTGTTCCCCCAGAAAAACGATACGGTCTTTCAGGAGCCGCGAGTAGATGTCGTAACTCCGCTCGCCCTGACCGGTCTGTTCGATTACATATGGCATAGAAGGCATGGTTTTTCTCCTTTACTCCGCGGGCACAGCGTCCGCCGGTTCTACAATGGCCATTTCGTACATATAGTCGACGCCCTTGCGGTTGAGCATCTCTTCCTCCAGGCCTTTCTGCTGCGAGGCGCCGAAGTATTCCTTGAACTTTTCCGCGTCCATGCCGTACTTGGATGCCATGTTCGTAATCTCCGCTTCCACTTCCTCCGGCGTGACCGTAAAGCCCTCTTCCTTGACCACGGCCTTGATAATCAGCCGCAGCGCCACGCGCTTCTGCGCTTCCTCGCGGAAGGTCTCCCGCACTTCTTCCTGCGTCTTGCCGAGGAGCTCCAGATACACTTCAAACTGAACGCCCTGCGACTGGATGCCCTGGATAAAGTCGTTCATCATGATGTTCATCTCGTCTTCAATCATGACCTTAGGCACGTCTATGGGGTTCGCCTCGTAGACCTTGTCCAGCACCATGTTGCGCTTCTCAGTCTCCGTGCGCTCCGCGGCCTCTTCCTCCAGCTGCTTGCGCAGATCCGCCTTGAACTCCTCGAAGGTCTCAAACTCGGAGATGTCCTGCGCGAACTCGTCGGTGAGCTCCGGCAGTTCCTCCGCGCGAATCTCATTCACCTTCACCTGGAAGAGGGCGGGTTTTCCCTTTAAGGTTTCCTCCGGATAGTCTTCCGGGAAAGTAACATTTACTTCCAGCTCCTGGCCCTTGACCGCGCCTATGAGCTGGTCCTCAAATCCGGCTATGAACGAACCCGAGCCCAGCTTGAGCCGGTGCCCTTCCGCCTTGCCGCCGTCGAACTCCTTGCCGTCCACGAAGCCCGTGAAGTCAATGGTAACCGTGTCGCCGGACGCTGCCGGTCCCTCGGAGTCTATATGCCGCGCGCTGCGTTTACGAATCTCCGTGAGCGTTTTCTCCACGGTTTCGTCGGTAACCTCTAACTTGAAATCCTTGATGGTTACGCCCGTGTAGTCCTTGACTTCCACCTCCGGCGCCACCTCAACCTTGAGCGTCACGGTAAACCCCGCGCCCTTGGCCAGTTCGTCTATCTCCACTTCCGGGTGGTTGATGGGCTCTATACCCAGTTCCCCCAGCGCCTCCGTGTAGTTGTTCTGCAGAAGGCCGTCCACGGCCTCTTCCCAGAAAATCTGCTCCCCGTAATGCTGCTCTATCATCCGGCGGGGCGCCTTGCCCTTCCGGAACCCGTCAATATGAAACTTGTCCTTATCTCTCTTATATACTTCTACCTGCGCCCCCTCAAACTCCTCGGGCTCAAACCCCATAGTAAATGTGACGACGTTGTTCTCCCTGCCTGCAAATGTTGCTTTCATTCCGAAACTTCCTTCCTACGCTTGTTTATGCACATACACATACAGACTGATTATAGCATTCACAGCCCCGCAATGTAAAGAAAATCCCCCACTATTCCAAGAAAAAGGCCCGCTTCTCAAAAAAACGGGCCACATCTATCTAAAACGGGAGCGAATGTCCACGAAAAACAAGGGTAACAGTACCTCTCAAAGGCGCCCGCGGGCACACGTACCGACTCGGGAATGTTTGGCCGCATGCGTCTGCGCGGCCAACCAAGGGCAGAGGAGCGAAGCGACGCCCGTTTCCCGATCGGTGCGTGTGCACGCGGGCGCCTTTCGCAAGTCTATACAGCTCGTCAGGGGAACAGACGCTTCCAGTCGTCGTAGGGCGTGGAGCTGCTGTCCTCGTCTTCGCTGTCGCCGCTGCTACTGCTGCTGCTTGTCGTGCCGCTGATTTCGTCCTGCGATACCAGGTCTACCTCGACGGTCTTTTCCTGCCCGTTGCGGATATAGGTCACGGTCACCGTATCCCCGGGGCTGTAGTTCAAGAGCTTCTTAATCATATCGCTGCTGCCGGTCACCGCCACGCCGTCTATAGCCGTTATGACGTCCTTCATCTGCAGGCCTGCCTCGGCCGCCGGCGAGCCCGTGGTGACCGCCGTCACGAAAGCGCCCTCTATGCCGTCTATCCCCAGATTCGGGTACTGCGCCGCCAGGTCGCTGGCGTTGGCCGCCGAGACCCCCATGTAGGCGCGCTCAAAGCTGCCCGTGGCGATTACTTTCTCTATGATGGGCTTGGCCGTGTTAATGGGGATGGCAAACCCCATGCCTTCCGCCGAGGCCTTGGCCGTGTTCACGCCGATTACCTCGCCGCGGCTGTTCAGCAGCGGACCGCCGCTGTTGCCCGAGTTAATGGCCGCGTCCACCTGAATGAGCCCGTCCATGTACACCGTGCGCGTATCCTCGGTTATCTCCAGACTCCGGTTCAGGCCGCTCACCACGCCCTGCGTTATGCTGCCGTTAAAGTCCAGCCCGAGCGGGTTTCCTATGGCCGCCGCGTACGAGCCTATGGTCACCGCGTCCGAGTCGCCCAGTTCCACCGGGGAAAGTCCCGTCGCTTCTATCTTCAGGATGGCCAGGTCTATGGAATCGTCGTTCCAAAGAAGCGTGCCGTCCACCTCGCGCCCGTCGGAGAGCAGTACCTTGATCTCCTTCGTGTCGCCGTCATTAACTACGTGGCTGTTCGTAAGGATGTAGCCCGCCTCGTCCACAATCATGCCCGTGCCCACGCTCGTCACGGTCTGCGTGCCGCCGTAGCCGCCACCGTAGCCGTAATAATACCCGTAGCTCGTGGTCTCCTCGTAAGTAGCCGTAATGCCCACCACCGAGTCCAGCACCTTCTTGGCCACCGCCTCGGTAACCGTGACGTCCTCGCTCGTGGGCGTTATCGTATAAACGTCGCCGCTGGTCTGCACGATTTCCGTGGCCGCAGAGTCTTCGTCAAAATAGTTCGCCAGCCAGGCGCCGCCGAACCCGGTCGCCCCGCAGAGCAGTACCGCTATGGCTACGACCAGCGCCAACGCGCCCCGGCTCACGTATTTTTTCTCTTTCATAGATACCTCCTGTCCTCAGGTAGAGGGCTCTTTTTCCTTTTCCGGTGCAGCGACCCCTGACCGCTGCCTTGCGCCCCATGGCTCCGCGGGGACTATCCCCGCGGGCACAGAACGCAGTTGTTTTCGTTAGCCTACTCCTATTTTATAAACAAAGAAAATGAATCGAGTATGGACGAATTGTGACAATTGTAAAGGGGCGGCCAGGCCGCCCCGTAACACTTTCTTTTACTGTCCCGCCAGCTTTTTATATCCGGCCAGGCGCTCCCGGGCATCCTGTTCCGCCGCGGCGAACAGTTCGTCCGCCACATCCGGGAACTCCTTGGTGAGCGAACTGTACCGCACCTGATCCAGAATGTAGTCGCGGAAGCTCTCCGTGGGCTCCTTGCTGTCGAGCGTAAACGGATTCTCGCCCGCCTTGCCCTTCTCCGGGTCGAACCGGTACAGCTGCCAGTAGCCGCAGGCCACCGCGTCCTTGGTGTTCTCCTGGGTCTTGCCCATGCCCTTCTTCAGCCCGTGGTTTATGCACGGCGCGTAGCAGATTATGAGCGAGGGCCCGTCGTACTTCTCGGCCTCTATGATGGCCTTCATGAACTGGTTCTTGTCCGCGCCCATGCCGCACTGTGCCACATACACGTAGCCGTAGCTCATGGCCATCATGCCCAGATCCTTCTTCTTGATGCGCTTGCCGCTGGCCGCGAACTTGGCTATGGCCGCTTCCGGCGTGGCCTTGCTCGCCTGTCCGCCCGTGTTCGAGTACACCTCCGTGTCGAAGACCAGCACGTTAATGTTCTCGCCGGAGGCCAGCACGTGGTCCAGGCCGCCGTACCCTATGTCGTACGCCCAACCGTCGCCGCCCAGCGCCCAGATGGACTTCTTGACGAACAGGTCCTTCGCGTCGAGAATCTCGCGCGCCGGCATACAGGCCGAACAGCTGCACAGCGTCTCGCCGGCTTCCTTGCCGGCCTTGGCGTGGGCGAGCGCATCCGCAAACTGCGGACCGGCGCCCTCGAGGAATCCTATCGCCTCGTCTATGGTCGCTATGTTCTCCTTGAGCGCCTGCTCGTACGCATCCGCTGCCGCTCTGCCGGCCGCGCCCGTGTCGTCCTTAGCCGCCAGCCACGCTTCCGCCGCTTCCTTGAGCGCCGGCTGCGTCTGCGGCTGCGCCAGAAGCTCGCGGGTCTTTTCAATCAGCCTCTCGCGGCGATGCCTGGTCGCCACGACCATGCCCAGCCCGAATTCGGCATTGTCCTCGAAGAGCGAGTTGGCCCAGGCAGGACCTCTGCCCGCCGCGTCCTTGGTGTAAGGCATGGACGGTGCCGAGGCGCCCCAGATGGAGGAGCAGCCCGTGGCGTTGGCTATAATCATGCGGTCGCCGAACAGCTGCGTGACCACCTTGATGTAGGGGGTCTCGCCGCAGCCTGCGCAGGCGCCGGAAAACTCTATGTACGGCTTGGCAAACTGGCTGCCCTTGACCGTGGCCTTGCTCGTAATCTCATCCTTGATGGAGACGGTCTGCCCAAAGGTCCAGTTCACCTCCTCGTCCGGATTCCAGCCCGCCTCGGACATGACCAGCGCCTTTTCCTTGGCCGGGCAGATGTCCGCGCAGTTGCCGCAGCCCATGCAGTCGAGCGGGCTCACCTGCATGCGGTAGCTCAGACCCTCGAAGCCCTTGCCCGTGGCCTTTATGGTCTCGAAAGCCGCCGGCGCGCCCTGCGCCTCTTCCTCGCTTAGCAGAATGGGCCGGATGGCGGCATGCGGACAGACGAACGAACACTGGTTGCACTGGATGCAGTTTTCCTTCTTCCACTCGGGCACGGAAATGGCCACGCCGCGCTTCTCGTACTGGGAGGTGCCGGACGGGAACGTTCCGTCCTCGATGCCCGTGAACTTGCTCACCGGCAGCACGTCGCCCTCCTGGCGGTTCATGGGCACGAGCACTTCTTCAATGAAGGCCGGCACGCCCGAATCGCCTGCCGCGGCATCTTCCGCCTGCGCCCACGAAGCCGGCACGTCCACCTTGACTATGTGCAGCAGGCCCGCGTCCACGGCCGCGTAGTTCATATCGAGAATCTTCTGACCCTTCTTGCCGTAGGTCTTGTCTATGCCGTCCTTGAGGTACTTCACGGCGTCGTCCACCGGAATGACCTCCGTGAGCTTGAAGAAAGCGGACTGCATGAGCATGTTGATGCGCGTACCCAGACCTATCTCGCGCGCGTACTTGAACCCGTCAATGATATAGAAATCCACGTTCTTCTCCGCGAGCGCACGCTTGACGGACGCCGGGAGCTTCTCCTCGAGCTCGTCCACCGTCCAGAAGGTGTTCAGCAGGAACTTGCCGCCCTCCTTCAGGTCGCGGAGCATGTCGTACTGGTAGACATACTGCTGGTTGTGGCAGGCCACGTAGTCCGCGCGGTTAATCAGGTAGGTCGAGCGGATGGGGTGTTTGCCGAAACGCAGGTGGGATATGGTCACGCCGCCGGACTTCTTGGAGTCATAGGCGAAGTATCCCTGCGCATACATATCCGTGTGGTCGCCAATGATCTTGATGGCCGTCTTGTTGGCGCCCACCGTACCGTCGGAGCCCAGGCCCCAGAACTTACAGGCAATGGTGCCTTCCGGTTCGCTGGAAACCCGGCCGTCGAAAGGCAGCGAGGTGTGCAGCACGTCGTCGTCTATGCCCACGGTGAACGGGCTCTTCGGCTCGGCCTGCTTCATGTTGTCGAACACCGCCAGCACCATGCCGGGGGTGGTGTCCTTGGAGCCGAGGCCGTAGCGGCCGCCGTAGATCTTCGGCGCACCGTCCATATCGAAGAGCAGCGTCTTCACGTCCATGTAAAGCGGATCGCCCAGCGCGCCGGGCTCCTTCGTGCGGTCGAGCACGGTGATTTTCTTGACGGTCTTCGGCAGGACGTCGAGGAAGTACTGGCCCACGAACGGCCGGTAGAGCCGAACCTTGATCAGGCCTATCTTCTCGTCCTTCAGACGGTTTTCCATGGTCTCCTCTATGGTTTCGCAGACCGAGCCCATGGCCACGATTACGTGCTCCGCCTCGGGGTGCCCCACATAGTCGAAGGGCTTGTAGGCGCGGCCCGTGCGGGCGGAAACCTCATTCAGGTACTCCACCACGATCTCCGGCAGCTTCTCGTAATACGGGTTGGCCGCCTCGCGCGCCTGGAAGAAGATGTCCGGGTTCTGCGCGGTGCCGCGGATGACCGGGTGCTCCGGGTTGAGCGCGCGGTCGCGGAAGGCCTTTACGGCGTCCTTGTCGAGCATTTCGCCCAGTTCCTCGTAGTCCCACGCCTCGATCTTTTGAATTTCGTGCGAGGTGCGGAAACCGTCGAAGAAATGGATGAACGGCACGCGGCCCTTGATGGCCGCCAGATGCGCCACCGCCGCCAGGTCCATGGCCTCCTGCACGCTGCTCGAAGCGAGAAGCGCGAAGCCGGTCTGGCGCGTGGCCATGACATCGCCATGGTCGCCGAATATGCACAGCGCGTGCGCCGCAAGGGTGCGGGCGCTCACGTGGAACACCGCCGGAAGCAGCTCGCCCGCCATCTTATACATATTGGGAATCATGAGCAGCAGACCCTGGGAGGCCGTGTAGGTGGTGGTCAGTGCGCCTGCCGCCAGCGAGCCGTGTACCGCGCCCGCCGCGCCGGCTTCGGACTGCATTTCCGTAACCTGCACCGTCTGCCCGAACAGGTTCTTCTGCCCGTGCGCCGCCCACTCATCCACGGACTCTGCCATGGGCGAAGAAGGCGTGATAGGGAAAATGGCCGCCACGTCCGTAAACGCATACGAAACGTAGGCAGCGGCGGTATTCCCGTCCATTGTCTTGATTATCGGTTTGTCTTTACGCATTTTTCTCCTCTTTCTCCTCCGAACGGGCCGCGCGATTACTCTCATAACACACACTCTCGCGACTGCCCGCACGCGGCCAAGAACGCCGCGTCGTTTTTCGCAATTACAATGTTACATATTATAGTACGAATTCGGGCGCAGGTGAACACTTTTTTGGCACCTTTCACGAAATTTTCTGACAGGCTTTCGCCGGATTACCGGCTCGACTTCCAGAAAGACGGGGTGAACAGGATGATAATCGTAAAGATTTCCAGACGTCCGATAATCATGAGACCCGCAAGCAGCATGCGCGCCAGCCGGGAAAATACGAGCCAGGTGCCGCCGTCCGCAAGCCCGCCGAACCCCAGGCCGGTGTTGGAAACGGCCCCTACCACCGCGCTGGCCGTGGTCCACGGGTCCTGCCCGTCCAGGCTCAGCAGCATGATGCCACCCGCCATGACGAGGAGGTAGACGAAAGCGAAGGTGGTGATGTTCGAGACGGTGTTGGCGTCCACGGCGGAAGGCCCTACTTTGACGGCTACCACCGCGTTGGGATGCAGCCGCTTATAGACGTTACGCCGGATGAGGCTCAGGATGACGTTGAAGCGGATAATCTTCAGCCCGCCGCTCGTGGAGGACGAGCAGCCGCCCACGAGCATGAGGAAGAACAGCAGCCATTTACAGAACCAGGGCCAGACGCCATAGTTCGTGGACGCATAGCCGGCCGTGGTGGAAAACGACACCACCTGCAGCGTCCCGTAGCGGATGGCATCTCCCACATTGTCGTAGGTGCCCTTGATAATCAGGACGGCCACGGTGACCACGGATGCGAAGCCGAGCACCAGCAGGTAGGTGCGGATTTCCCGGTCGCGGAAGAACTCCTTGAAGCGCTTCTGCAGGAGCAGGCGGTAGCCGAAGAAGTTCAGGGAGCCGAGCATGCAGAAGATGCACACCACGATTTCCACGTAGAGACTCTCGAAGTAGCCCACGCCGTTCGGGTAGACGGCCAGGCCGCCGTTGCCCATGGAGTCGAGCGAGTGGATGAGCGCGTCGAAGCCGGTCATGCGGCTGGGCACGAGCAGCACGAAGCAGATGAGCGTAAAGGCTATGTAGATGAGGTAGGTGTTCTTGGCGTGGTCGGAGATGCGCGACTTGATGCGCTCTATGGCCGGGCCGGGGACCTCCGCGTTGGCGAGGTTGCTCACGCCCACACCGAGCGCCGGCAGGATGGATATGGCCATGACCAGAATCCCCATGCCGCCTATCCAGTGGGTGAGCGAGCGCCACAACAGCAGGCTCTTGGGCGTGAGATAAAGGTCGCTTATGAGCGTGGTGCCGGTGGTCGTAAAGCCGGAGACCGACTCGTAGAAGGCGTCCGCAAAGTTGGGAAGCAGCCCCGAGACCGAATACGGTAGCGCGCCGAGCAGGCTTATGGAAATCCAGATCATGGCCACAATCAGAATGCCGTCGCGCACGCGGATGTTCGGGTTGGAATTTCGCTCCGAGAAGAAGGACAGGCCGCCTATAATGATCATGATGGCTATGAGCGCCACGAACATGCGCATGACTTCCCACTCCTGATAGCTGTAAGCCGTGATAAAGCAAGGCACCATGCCGGCGCCTATGACCAGACACACGATGCCGAAAATCTTAATGAGAAGCTTCAGGTTCAGATTCATGGGTTATTTGAAAAATCCACCTTTGTTCCGCAGCAGCCGTTCTATGTCAAATGCTTCCGAGAGCATAGAAAGAACTATAATCCGGTCCATCTGCATGAGCTTGGTCTTTTCGTCGGGAACTATGAGCTGACTGCCGCGCTGGATGGCGGCTATCACGAGGCCCTCCGGCAACTTGAGCTTGCCTATGGGCTTGTCTAAGATGACCAGGTCGTCGCCGAGGAGGAGCTGGAGCATTTCCGCCTGCCCCTGCAGGGTCTGCGAGGAGATTATGCGCGTGCTCTGGATGAAGCGCAGGATGTTGCTCGCCGAGATGTCTATGGGGTTGAGCGCCATATCCACGCCCATATGTTCGACCAGCTCCGCGAAGCTGTCGCGCGAGACCTTGGCGATTACGTCCGCTATGCCCGCCTGCTTGGCCATGAGCGCAAGCAGCAGGTTTTCCTCGTCGAACCCGGTGGTGGAGACAAAAGCGTCCATGGAGCGAAAATCCTCGTCCCGAAGCAGGTTCAGGTCCGTAGCGTCCCCGTAGAGAACCAGGGCATTGTTCAGGTGCGTGGACAGGTACTGGCAGCGCTCCTTGTTGTTTTCCACTATCTTCACGGAGGTGCCGAACTCCTCCAGCAGGCTCGCCAGATAGAAGCCGGACTTGCCGCCGCCCGCAATCATCACGCGCTGGATGTCCGTGAACTGCTCCGTGTCGCTCACGGAAGGCGCGAGCTCGTCTATGTGGTCGCGCTCGCCAATCAGGTAGATAAAATCCTCGGCGCGAATGACCGTGTCGCGGTTCTTGGGTATCGAGAGCTTGCCGTTTCTGGAGTAGGCCACCACGGAGACGTTGCCGAGCTTGTCCGGGAGCATGCCGTGCGTGAGACCCACGATCTCAGGCATCTTGTCCGCGCGAAACTCTATAACGCCCGCCTGCCCCACGTAGATGACGCCGTTCGCCCAGCTGTATTTTTCCACGAGATACTTGTAGATTTCCTCCGCCACCGCGCGGTCCGGATTCGTGACATAGTCTATCCCGAACGTCTCCTTGATAAACTGCCACTGGTGCAGGTGTTCGGGGTCCCGCAGACGCGCCACGACCTTGCCCACGCCAAGCTTCTTGGCGATAGACGCTATGACTATGTTCTTCTCGTCCCGGTCGGTGGTGGCTATCAGAAAGTCATAGGAACTTATGCCTATCTCCTTGAGCAAGGCGGTCTCCTTGCCGTTTCCCGAGACGGTCATAACGTCCAGCGTACCGTTCAGCCGGCGGATTAGATCCTCCTTGCGATCGATAATCGTAATGGAATGGTCGCCTCCGATGAGCGTTTCCGCGATGCGCATTCCGAGTTTGCCGGCGCCTACGATTGCTATTTTCATTTTCTATCCTCACATACCAGGCCCTCGTCCGGCCTTTTTGCCCGCCGGGCTATGGTATACTGCTTACAATAGAGTGCATTATACCACTTTGCAAGCGAAATACAAGCGTACGAATCCTTCGGATTTTTTGCTTTTCGGAACGAATCTTGCATAGCGTAGCGGGCGCCTCCCATGGGCGCCGGAAAGGAGTAAGCCTTGAGATTATACCGGATTGTAGGCGGCAATATTGAGGCCAATGGATATATTATTTCGCTGAAGGACGGCGGTGACGCCTGGATAATCGATCCCGGCTTCGACAGAAAAAAGTATTTGGCATATCTCAAGGAACACAAGCTGAATCCGCTCGGGATTCTGCTCACGCACCACCACTACGACCACGCGGACGAGGCGGTCTGGCTGCGACGCGAGCTGGAGATTCCGGTGTACATCCAGCGCGAGGAGCTTTCGTATTACAAGGGGGCGGCGGACAAGGTGCTGGAGGGCGGCGAGGTGCTGATGCTCGGCGACGAGGAGATTCACGTGCTGCACACGCCGGGGCACACGGCCGGGGGGCTGTGCTTCTACCTGCCCAAGAGCAAGGTCTGCTTTACGGGCGACACGATTTTCAACGTGGATCTGGGGTACACGCATTTTCCGGGCGGCAGCGCGGAGCGGATGCGCGACAGCCTGAAGAACGTGGTGAACACGTGGGGGAATGATATTACGATTTATCCGGGGCACGGAGACCCCGCGTCCATGAAGTACGTCCGTGCCGTAAACACGGAATTTCTAGAAATGATTCAATAAAGATTTAGCCAAATAAGGATAGGAGGGTTCCGGCTGCTACTGCGGAGCCTATTACGCCGGCTACGTTCGGGCCCATGGCGTGCATCAGGAGGTAGTTGCCGGGCTTGGCCTTCATGCCTTCTACCTGGGAGACGCGGGCTGCCATGGGGACGGCAGATACACCGGCGCTGCCTATGAGCGGGTTTATCTTTCCGCCGGAGAGCACGCACATGACCTTGCCTATGAGCAGGCCGCCTACGGTGCTGAACATGAACGCGAACAGGCCGAGGGCGATTATGGCGAGCGTCTGCGGGCGGAGGAAGTTCTCTCCTACCGCGGTTGAACCGACCGTGAGGCCGAGGAAAATGGTCACGATGTTAATGAGCGCGTTCTGCGCCGTATCCGTGAGGCGCGCCACCACGCCGGACTCGCGGAAGAGGTTGCCGAGCATGAGCATGCCGATCAGAGAAGAAACCTCCGGCAGCAGCAGTATGCACAGGATGGTCACCAGGATAGAGAAGCCTATCTTCTCCAGCTTGGACACCGGCCTGAGCTGTTCCATGGAAATCTCGCGTTCCTTCTTGGTGGTAAGCAGCTTCATGATGGGCGGCTGGATGAGCGGTATGAGCGCCATGTACGAGTAGGCCGCCACCGCGATGGGCGCCAGAAGGTGCGGCGCCAGTTCCTTGGTCAGGAAGATGGCCGTGGGGCCGTCCGCGCCGCCTATTATGCCAATGGAGCCCGCTTCCTGCTGCGTGAAGCCCAGGGCAAGCGCCACTAAGAAAGCGCACGAGATGCCGAACTGCGCGCCCGCGCCCATGATGAGCGAACTCGGGCGGGCGATGAGCGGACCGAAATCCGTCATGGCGCCTATCCCCATGAAAATCAGCGAGGGATAGAGGCCCAGTTTTACGCCCAGATACAGGATGTCCAGGATGCCGCCTTCGTGCAGTACCTGCCCGTAGTCAACCTCCGACGCGTTGAAGAACTCCATGTGGATGAGGTTTGAGAGCGGCAGGTTAGAGAGCATCATGCCGAATGCGATAGGCAGGAGCAGCAGCGGTTCAAACTGCTTTACGATAGCCAGAAAAACGAGGATGCCCGCCACCACGAGCATGACGAGGTTCTGCCAGCTCATGTTCATAATGCCGGAGCCGTTTATTAGTGTATGAAAAGAATCGCTAAACAAAACGCATGCCCTCCGCTACTTCTCTACTATATTCTCTATGAACTTGTCCCGTCGCTCTGGAACGCCACAACTACTTTCTCGATTACCCTCACGACGACCGAGAACAGGCGGATGAGTATCCAGAGGCACAAAAGCACCACGAAGACAACGAGGATTACAAACATGGACGCCAAAAAACCCTGGCCGAAACTTAAATCAGTCATGATTTACTACTCTCCTCTTCCGGGAATTACTCAACGGCCTTCGAAAAAGACCAGCACCAGCGCGCAAATGATAAACACAATCGCGCCGATCAGCGTTGCCTTGGTGAGGATTGCCTGATACCCGCGGCTCTTTTTCTTGCCGAAGAGCTGCTCCGCGCCGCCGCCGATGGAACCGGACAGGCCCGCGCTGTTCCCTTCCTGCAGAAGAACGCTCGCTATCAGAATAATGCTCACGATTATCAATACTATCTTAAACGCTAATATCACCGTTTTCTCCTTAATCCAGCGTCATACAAAACACGAATTACTTTAGCACATATCCCCCCGAAATTGCAACCGCTTTCGGAAATATATTTCATAGATTTTCCGCCATTTGGACTCTGCGCTTGAAAACGCGCGGAGAAGCAAGTAGTATGTAAGAAATTCTGTTGTGGGTGATTGCATAAGTTGATTACGACGTTTTTCCTTTTCTTTTTCACGCTATTGGCCGCGGAAGTGGGCCTGGTTTGCGTGCGGGAAAAGAAGATGCACAAATTGGGCTTTACGGTCAAACCCGGTGACCCGGGAAATGCGCTGCGGATAACGTTTATGCGGCTCCTTGGTTGCTCGGCACTCCTTCTCGCCGTTATCTTTTTCCTCGCGGGACTCCGCACGCTCGTGCACTATTCTCTGTCCAAACTGCTGTTCACGGCAATCGAGGTCGTATGCGTCCTGTTTGCCCTGCTGTGGGTTGTGATAATAATTATCATCTTCAGGCTGTCGAGGCTGAACAAGAAAAAGTAGCGCCCGGCGCCACGCCCGCGTGACGGAAACGACGGTATCACGCCCCATTGCCGCCGCCTTCCGTGGGAAAGTGATATACTGGTTTCGCAAGGAGAGACGATTATGCCTAAGAGCGAAAAACAGAAACTGAAAATCCTGTACCTTATGGATATGCTCCTTTCGGACACCGACGAGGAGAAGGGGCTGTCCATGAACGAGATTCTGAGCAGGCTTGAGGCCCAGGGGATTAAGGCCGAGCGCAAGTCCATTTATGATGACCTGGAAGCGCTGCGGACTTTCGGACTGGACATCCTCAAGAAGCAGGGCCCGGTCGCGGAGTACTGTGTGGTCGGACGCACGTTTGAGCTGGCGGAGCTCAAGCTGCTTGTAGACGCCGTGCAGAGCTCCAAGTTCATAACCCAGCGCAAGAGCACCGAGCTCATTCACAAGCTCGAGTCGCTGACCAGCAAGAACCAGGCCAAGGCTTTGCAGCGGCAGGTCTTCGTGGCCAAGCGCATCAAGACGCAGAACGAGAGCATCTACTATAACGTGGACGCGCTGCACACCGCCATTCACGAGAAGCGCAAGGTCACCTTCAAGTACTTTGACTACAACGCGGACAAGAAACGCGTGTTCCGCAAGGACGAGAGGCTGTACACCGTAGACCCGCTCGGCCTGTCGTGGGACGATGAGAACTACTATCTGATTACATACTCCGAAAAATACGACCATTACGTGCACTACCGCGTGGACCGGATGGCGGGTATTTCTATTACGGACGAGCCGCTTGCCGTAAGCGAGAAGACGAAGAAGTTCGACATAGTCGAGTACTGCAAGCGCGTCTTCAATATGTTCGGCGGCGACGATGTGCGCGTGGAACTGACCGTGGACGACTCCCTCGTGAACGCCATGATAGACCGGTTCGGCAAGGACGTGGCTCTCTACCGCAGCGGCGAGCACACCGTCCGCGTGATAGCCAGCGTCACCCGCAGCGGCACCTTCTACGGCTGGCTCACCCAGTTCGGAGACAAAATCCACATAGACGCCCCCGCCAGCCTGCGGGAGGAATACGTAAAACACCTGAAGGCCATTCTGAAGAAAAACCGGTAAGAGGCACGCGCGGGGTGCGGGCTGGATTGCCGGGACGAGCCCGGCAATGACGGTGCGGCGTACGCGCGGGGTGCATCCATAATATTCCATGGGCAGAATTACAGATAGTCTGTAGGTTTCGCGAGCAAATCTACAGACTATCTGCAGATTTGACCAGTTTGATGCGAAAATCTACGAAAATCCACAGACTACTTGCAGTTTTGACCACCGCGCGTTTTCGCGCCGGCGCGGGGTGCGGGCTGGATTGCCGGGACAAGCCCGGCAATGACGGTGCGGCGTACGCGCGCGGCTCTCGGGGTGCGGCGTGCGCGCGCGGCTCTCGGGGTGCGGCGTGCGCGTGCGGCTCTCGGGGTGCGGGCGTGAAGAAAGCGCCGGCTTTGGCCGGCGCTTTCGCTTGTTCTCTGGTTCGCGTCTCTTCGCGCGTGCTGCTTCCTACAGGAGGCCGGCGCCGAAGATCGGGGCGAATACCACCGCTACGATGGTCATGAGCTTGATGAGGATGTTCATGGACGGGCCCGAGGTATCCTTGAACGGATCGCCTACGGTGTCGCCAACCACGCCCGCTTTGTGCGCGAGGCTGCCCTTGCCGCCGTGATTTCCTTCTTCGATGTACTTCTTGGCGTTGTCCCACGCGCCGCCTGCGTTGGCCATCATGATGGCGAGCAGGACGCCGGAGACCAGTGCGCCCGCGAGCAGTCCGCCGAGCGCGGCCGCGCCGAGTACTAGACCCACCGCGAGGGGCGCCACGATGGCCAGCAGGCCGGGAGCGATCATTTCTTTAATGGCCGCCTTCGTGGAAATGTCCACGCAGCGCGCGTAGTCCGGGTTGGACGTACCGGCCATAATGCCGGGGTCGTTGCGGAACTGGCTGCGCACTTCTTCAATCATCTGATAGGCGGCGCGGCCGACGCTGTTCATGGTGAGCGCACCGAACAGGAACGGGAGCATGGCGCCGATAATCAGGCCGATAACAACCATGGGGTCGAGCAGCGAGATGCCGCCGAGGACATCCTGTCCGCCGTTCGCCTTTATGGCTTCGGAGTAGGACGCGAACAGTGCCAGCGCGGTGAGCGCGGCGGAACCGATTGCGAAACCCTTACCGATGGCAGCCGTGGTATTGCCGACCGAGTCGAGCTTGTCTGTTATGGTACGGACTTCTTCCGGAAGCTCCGCCATCTCGGCAATGCCGCCCGCGTTATCCGACACCGGGCCGTACGCGTCTACCGCTACAACCATGCCGGTCGTGGAGAGCATGCCGACCGCCGCCAGCGCTATGCCGTAGAGGCCCGCGAAACCGTTGGCGATGAAGATGCCTACCGCGATGAACAGGATGGGCCATACCGTGGAGAGCATGCCCACGCCGATGCCCGAGATGATGGTCGTGGCTTCGCCGGTTTCGCTCTGCTTGGCTATGTGCTTGACGGACTTGTAATCCGAAGAGGTGTAGACTTCCGTAATCTTGCCTATGGCCACACCGACAATCAGGCCGGAGATTATGGCGATGGCGCAGTTGAAGCTGTCGAAGAAGTACTTGCTGAAGACCAGCGCCACGACTATCACGATGGCCGAGCTTACGTAAGTACCCAGGTTGAGCGCCGCGGCGGGGTTTCCGCCTTCCTTGCCGCGCACGAAGAAAATGCCTATGATGGACGCCAGGAGGCCGCAGCCCGCCAGCACCAGCGCAAAGAGAATACCGGTTTCCGGCGGAAGCTCAAACTCGCTGCCGAACATGGGTGTAATCTTGTCCATGAACACCGAGAGCGTGATGGCCGACACGATGGAGCCCACATAGGACTCAAACAGGTCGGAACCCATGCCCGCTACGTCGCCGACGTTGTCGCCTACGTTGTCCGCGATAACGGCCGGGTTTCTCGGGTCGTCTTCCGGGATGCCCGCCTCGACCTTACCGACGAGGTCCGCACCCACGTCCGCCGCCTTCGTGTAGATGCCGCCGCCCACGCGCCCGAACAGGGCTATGGACGAAGCGCCGAGCGAGAAGCCCGTTACGACTTCCGCCACATCTACGCCGAGTGCCACGAACAGCACGCCGAGCCCGAGCAGGCCCAGACCCGCTACGCACAGGCCCATGACCGCGCCGCTGCGGAACGCAACCGCGAGCGCCTTGGGCATGCCGCCCTCCTTCGCCGCGTTCGCCGTGCGCACGTTGCCCCACGTGGCAACCTTCATGCCGAAGAAGCCCGCGAGGACGGAGAACACCGCGCCGAACACATACAGGCCGGCCGTGAGCCAGCTCTTAAGCGCGAATCCGATAATAATGGTAAGAACAACGATAAATGCGATCATGAATTGATATTCGCGCTTCAGGAACGCCATGGCCCCCGTGCGGATAAATCCGCCGATCTCCTTCATCCGGTCAGTGCCTTCCGGACGATTCTTGATCCACATGGCCAGCATGAGCGCGACCACGAGAGCCGCTGCCGCAGATACCGGCGCTAAATACTGTAAGATAATATCCACTTCTTTTCTACTCCTTTTCTTTCGCCTAAACCAACAACAAATACTATCTCAACCGACCTTTATTAGAAGTCGATGATTGCCTTGAAATCCGCGGGCACGAGGCTCGCCCCGCCCACGAGCGCGCCGTCTATGTCCGGCTTGGTGAGAATCTCCGTGGCATTCCCCGGCTTGACGCTGCCGCCGTACTGGATGCGCACCGCTTCCGCCGCCGCGTCCCCGAAAAGCTCCGCCACCTTGCCGCGTATGAACGCGCACATATCCTCCGCCTGCTCCGCCGTGGCCGCAAGCCCTGTCCCTATGGCCCATATGGGCTCGTAGGCAATGGTTATGCGCTCGAAATCCTCTGCACCGACCCCGGCAAATCCCGCCGCGACCTGCGCCCCGACGAACTGCGAAGCCTCGCCGGCCTCCCGGGTGGGCAGCGACTCGCCCACGCAGACGATGGGCAGGATGTCCGCAGAAAGCGCCGCGAAAATCTTCTTGTTCACCGTCTCGTCCGTCTCGGCGAAATACTGCCGCCGCTCCGAATGGCCGATTATCACGTAGTCCATGCCCAGTTCCTTAAGCATGGGCGCGGAAACCTCGCCCGTATAGGCGCCCTCCGCCTCGAAATGCAGGTTCTGCGCGCCGACCAGAACGCCCGTTCCGGCAAACGCGTCCTTGAGCGCGGCAAGCTGCGTGTACGGCGCCAGGATGGCCACGTCGTGCGGCCCGCTGACGTAGAGGGCCTTGAACGCCTCCGCAAAGGAGAGCGCCTCCGCCACCGTCTTGTACATCTTCCAGTTACCTGCGATAAACTTTTTTCTCGCCATGTCTTAATCCTAACCGCGCTTACGCGTCCGGTATGCAGGCCACGCCCGGAAGCGTCCTGCCTTCTATAAACTCCAGCGACGCCCCGCCGCCGGTAGATACGTGCGTCATTTTATCCGCGTAGCCCATCTGCGTGACCGCCGCCGCGCTGTCGCCGCCGCCGATAATGGTAATCCCGTCCGCCTCCGCCATGGCCTTGGCCACCGCCATGGTGCCCGTGGCAAACCGCGGCATTTCGAACACGCCCATGGGCCCGTTCCACAGGACGGTTCCCGCGTACTTGATCCTGCCCGTGAAATCCGCCGCCGTCGCGGGCCCTATATCCATGCCCATGCGGTCCGGCGGAATGTGCTCCACCTCGTAAATGCCCAGCTTGGCATCCGGCGCAAATTCCGTAGCGGCCACCACGTCCTGCGGCAGGAGCAGGTCCACGCCCTTCTCCTTGGCCTCGGCCATGAGGTCCGCCGCAAGCCCTATGCTCTCCTGATCCAGCAGCGACGTGCCGATCTCGTAGCCTTCCGCCTTGAGAAACGTGTAGGCCATGCCGCCGCCTATAAGCAGCGTGTCCACCTTGGCAAGCAGCGCCCGGATGACCTGAATCTTGTCCGCCACCTTCGCGCCGCCGAGCACAGCCACAAACGGCCGTTTGGGTTTCTCCAACGCGTCGCCCAGAAACTGCACTTCCTTCTCGAGAAGCAGTCCGCTCACCGCCGGCAGGTAGTCCGCTATGCCCGTGGTAGAGGCATGGGCGCGGTGCGCGCTGCCGAACGCGTCGTTAACGAACAGGTCGCCGAGCCCCGCCAGCGCCTTGGCAAAGGCCGGGTCGTTCTTCGTCTCACCCGCCACAAAACGCGTGTTTTCGAGCAGCATGACCTCGCCCGGCTTAAGCGCCGCCGCCTTCTCTTCCACCGCCGCGTCTATGACGTCCGGCGCGGAACGGAAAAACACGGGCCTGGCGAGATCCTTCTCCAGGGCCGCCGCGACGGGAGCAAGCGAGTATTTGGCGTCCGGGGTGCCGTCCGGCCGGCCCAGATGCGAGAGCAGGATGAGCGATGCCCCCTGCTCCAGCAGGTAGTTCAGGGTGGGCAGCGAAGCGTCTATCCGGGTGCTGTCCGTAATCTTCCCGTCCGCGTCCAGCGGCACGTTAAAATCGCAGCGCACCAGACAGCGCTTGCCCTTGACGTCTACATCTCTTACGGTTTTCTTCATCTTTACAGAAATCCGATCAGACGCCCGCGCGTACTATGTACTCTATGAGGTCCATGGCACGGTGCGAGTAGCCCCACTCGTTGTCGTACCAGGAGACGATCTTCACGGTCTTGTCGCCCACGAACATGGTGGAGGCCGCGTCCACTATGGAGGAGCGCGTGTCGCCCTTGAAGTCTATGGAGACGAGCAGCTCTTCCGTGTAGCCCAGGTAGGCCGGCATTTCCTCTTCCGCGGCCTTCTTGAGCGCCGCGTTCACCGCCGCCACGTCCGCCGGGGTCTTCAGCTCGAAGACCACGTCCACCACCGAAACCGCCGGTGTGGGCACGCGCATGGCCATGCCGTTCAGCTTGCCTTTCAGCTGCGGCAGCACCAGCGCCACCGCCTTGGCCGCGCCCGTCGTGGTGGGGATTATGGAAACAGAAGCCGCACGGGCCCTTCTCAGGTCCTTATGCGGCAGGTCTAAAATTTTCTGGTCGTTGGTAAAGGAGTGCACCGTGGTCATGAGCCCCTTCTCTATGCCAAATTCCCGGTCGATTACCTTGGCTACCGGGGCCAGGCAGTTCGTCGTGCAGGAGGCGTTGGAGATGACGTGGTGCTTCGCTGGGTCGTACTGGTCCTCGTTTACGCCCATGACTATGGTTATGTCCTCGTCCGTGGCGGGTGCCGAGATGACCACTTTCTTCGCGCCGGCCGTTATGTGCTTGGCGGCGTCTTCCTTCTTGGTGAACAGGCCGGTGGATTCCAGAACCACATCCACGCCCAGCTCGCCCCAGGGGAGTTCTTCCGGGTTGCGGACCGCGGTAATCTTGATTTCCTTGCCGTTTACGACTATGGCGTCCGCCTTGGCTTCCACCGTGCCGTCGAACTTGCCGAAACAGCTGTCATACTTCAGCAGGTGAGCCAGCGTGGCCGGGTCCGTGATGTCGTTTACCGCTACGATGTCCAGATCCCCGTTCGCCTCGATGGCGGCCTTCAGCGCGTTGCGCCCGATTCTTCCGAATCCGTTGATTCCGATCTTGTTGCCCATTTTCTCCTCCGTTTTTCCTTCTCTGCCCTGGCGAAAAGTCGCCGGACGCAACATTATTTATACCGTCTTCTCTTGCTGGAAGCCGGTATACCCATAATGTCCCTGTATTTCGCTACCGTGCGGCGGGAAATGACGATCCCCTTGGCGGCCAGCTTGGACACGATGCACTGATCCGAGAGCGGTGAGGAGGCGTCCTCCCCTTCCAGAATCTCGCGAATCATGGCCTTAATGCTCTCTGAAGCGTGTTCCTCGCCATCCTCGCACGAAAACCCGCCCGAGAAGAAGTGCTTCAGTTCGAACACCCCCCGGGGGGATTGCAGGTACTTTCCGCAAATGGCGCGGCTCACCGTGGACTCATGTACATCCAGTTCGTCGGCGACCTTCTTGAGCGTAAGCGGCCGGAGCCACTTCTCGCCGCGCTCGAAAAAGTCCTGCTGATACCGTACGACAGCGTCGACTACATTGTATATTGTTTGATTGCGTTGTTCAATACTTTTTATGAGCCAGGAGGCCGAATTCAGGCGTCCCGAAAGAAAGCGGTGAATCTGGGAATCACGCGGGGTTTTCTTGAGAATCTGGCGGTAGTACGGGCTGATATAAAGCCGCGGGCTCGAGCCCGAATTCAGCACGATCTGGTAACCTTCCGGCGTCTTCTCCACGATGACGTCCGGCAGGATGTAGCGCGTGTCCGAAGCGCGTCCGAACGGCCGCCCCGGCTTGGGCTCCAGCGTCTTGATCAGGTCCGCAATCTCCTGCGCCCGCGCCGTGCTTATGTGGACCGCCTTGGCGATTACGCCGATCTTGTTGGACGCCAGGTCCGTAAGGTGCTCGCGCACGATTCGCTCCGCTATGGGGTCGCTCATGCCCAGGCGCTCCATCTGCAGCAGCAGGCATTCCGCCAGGTCCCGGGCGCACACGCCCGGCGGGTCGAACTTCTGGATGCAGGCTATGGTCTCCTCCACCAGCGACAGCGGCACGCAAAGCTCGCGGGAGATCTCTTCCGCCGTCTGTGTCATATAGCCTTTTGTGTCCAAGGATTCAATGATGTAGGCCGCCACGGCCAGATCCGGCGCCTCCCCCTTGGCCAGGCCGAGCTGTTCGAGGAGGTATTCGCCGAGGGTCAGGTCCTGCAGCGAGTTGTTTTCATAGAGCGTGGTGCGGTCCCACCCGGACCCGCCGCCGCTGTAGCCCGGCTGCGCATAGCTTATGTCGTCTATCTCGCGCGCCTGGATGTACTCCAGCCAGTCGAACTCCTCCCGGCCTTCCTTTTCCGCCGCGGGCACCGGCTCCCGCTCCTCCGCGGAAAGCTCCTCCGCGTCCGGCTCGTCCGCCGCCTCGCTGAGTTCCAGCACGGGATTGCTCAAAAGCTCCTCTTCTATATAGGTTTCCAGTTCTATGGTGTTGTACTGCAAGAGATGAATCGCCTGAATCAGCTCAGGCGTCATTTTCAGAACTTGTTCTTGCCTTGGTTCAAGGTTTATCCCATATCCCATTTCCATGCAAAAACCTTACCAAAAAGCACGCGGCCATGCAAGAGATTTTAATTTTTTTTTCGTTAAGAAAATCCGTACTTTTTGCAGGTTGAAATTTTTTCGCGTTTTTCGCCGCCCCGCACCTTTTTAACCGCCGCCCGCCTCTCCCGTATGATATAATAATCGGCGGAGAGTTTGCTAGTAAAATGTTGGATTAGGGTTTTTGGAGGCGTCATTTCTGTCGTTTCCCGTAGCAGAGAGGAAAATAAATATGTTTTGTGCAAAATGCGGAAAAGATCTTGCGCAGACCGCTGCGGCAGGAGGAAAGTTCTGTCCACAGTGCGGAACGCCCGTTCCTGCGGCGGCATACGGCGCGCCGGCAGCCCCGGCGGCACCGGTCTATACGCCGGTCGCTGAGCCGGTTGTGACGCCAATTGTAGAGACGGTGGCTGAGCCGGTCGTTGCACCGGTCGCTGAGCCGGTCGTGACGCCAATTGTTGAGCCTGTGGCTGAGCCGGTTGTGACGCCAATTGTTGAGCCGGTGGCTGAGCCGGTCGTGACGCCGATAGTTGAGCCTGTGGCTGAGCCGGTGGTTACGCCAATCGTTGAGCCTGTGGCTGAGCCGGTTGTTGAGCCTATCGCTGAGCCGATTGTTACGCCCATCGCTGAGCCGGTCGCTGAGCCTATCGCTACGCCGGTTATTGAACCTGTTGCAGAGCCGATAGCCACGCCGGTTATTGAACCTGTTGCGGAGCCGATAGCCACGCCGGTCGTCGAACCTGTAGCGGCACCGGCCCCTGAACCTGTCGCTACGCCGGCCCCTGAGACGGTGGCTACCCCTTCGCTGGCGGACTCGGTTCCCGCCTTCAGCACCGAGCAGGCGGACCCGCCGCTCGAGGCTTCGTTTAAGCCCACCCCGGCGGCAGGCCCTGTGGAGTTTCCGCAGGCAGGCGCCGGCGCGGTACCCCCGCCCGTTCCGCCTATAGGTAGCGCGCCTTCGTACGGCGGCGCAGCCCCCGGGATGCCCGGCGCGGCGGCAGCGGACCCGCCCAAAAAGAAGAGCAAGGTATGGATTCCCATTGTCATAGCGGTGGCGGTGGTGGCCCTGCTGGTGGCCCTGTTCTTCTTGGTTATCAAGCCCAAGTTCATTGACAAACCGAATACAAACATCTCGACCAACCCGCTCGGCGCCACGTTTGAGGCGACCAAGGGGTATGTGACCGACCAGAGCGGCTTTGACGCCACCCTCACCCTGTCCATGACCGGCGAAGACGACTACGAGGTCTACTTCAAGATGCTGCTGGGCGATGACCTGAACAGCAGCGGGATGGACTTCAAGTTCGGCGACGAGCTGCGCATCATCATGGTGGACGGGAGTATCGCGGTCTTCAGCTACGGCGACATAGACGACCCGACGGACTACGACGGCATGAGCGATGTCTTTGACGGCCTGTCGGAGATGATTAACGAGGAGTACGGCACGGACATAGACCTCAACAAGATTGTCAAGGACGGCGCGTTCGATTACGACTACATAGAGGAGGCGATTGAGCAGATTTACGATGCCGTGGGCGAGGAGTTTGATCTCGATGAAATCATGACGTACTCCGACAGCACGTCGGCGGCGGCCAGCGCGACTATGACTACGTTCCTTACGGAGAAGTGCGCGGACGAGGATTATGCGAGCGCGTTTGTTAAGGACATTGAATCCTCCTCGAGCGGCGGCAATACAACCGTGGAATTCAAGGTGGATATCATAGGCGTTCTGGAGGCGTACTCCGCGTATCTGGATGAGGTGGCCGGCGACAGCAGCTACCTGAGCGAATACAGCATAACGGCCAGCGACGTGGAAGCGATTAAGGATATGATCGATGAAGCAATAGACTCGTACTACGATTTCGACGACATCCCGGAGACTGTAGACTTCTCCGTGACCACGGACAAGAACGACTACCTGCGCGAGCTCGTGGTGAGCATGACGGACGGCACCGACAAGATTTCCGCCACGCTCTCGCTGGGCGAGGCCGGCACGACCACGCTGGATCTGGATGAGCTGCGCGAATTCATGGAGGATGTGCCGCTCATAGACTTCAGTTACTACTATTAATCGATAGCGGTTTTTTTCGGGAGGCCCGCGCGGCCTCCCGTGTTTTTTGGAAACGTAGATGGCAGAACGGATGGAGGCGGTGCTCACCGCCGAGGGAATCGTAAAGAAGAGAAAGGTGCCGCTGTTTCGCCCCGTGAGCTTTTCGCTCGCACCGGGCGAGGGGCTGGCGGTCAGGGGACCGAACGGCTGCGGCAAGACCACCCTTTTAGATATTTTTGCCGGCATTCTCGCCGCGGACGAAGGCAGCTTCTCGCGGCAGGGGAAGGCCGGCTATGTTATGCAAAGCGACGGATTTCAAGAGCAGCTCTCCTGCCGGGACAACCTGCTCTTCGAGGCAGCCATGCTCGGGCTTACGGGCGCGGCGGCAGGCAGGCGCGTGGAAGAATGCGCCACGCTCTGCGGCGTGCAGACCTACTGGGACAAGCGCCTGGGTAAGTGCAGTGCCGGGATGCGCGCGCGCGTGGGGTTCGCCGCGGCGTTTCTGGGAGAGCCTAAGGTGCTGCTGCTCGACGAGGCGTTCGGCTCGCTCGACGAGGAGACGGCGGCGGCCTTTCATGCCCTGCTCGCCTACGAGAAGGCCCGCGGGCTTGCGCTCGTAATCGTCTCGCACGCGCCCGAGGATTTTGCGGGGCTGTGCGAGCGGGTTCTCACGCTGCCCGGCAGCGCGGTTTCGCCGCTGTGATTGGGAGGCGGGCGCAGCCATGAAGTTCCTCCGTCTTCTGTTAAGCGACGCGAAGAGCGCGCTCCTCCGCTATCCGGTTATCCTGCTCTTTCCCGTCTTCGTGGCCGTCATGGTCTATCTGCTCCTGCCCAAGGGGCTTACGGAAAAGGGCGAGCTACCCAAACTGAACGTAACCGTGGTCAACCAGGACGACGCGAAAAATACCGCCCTGCTCGTGGGCCTTGCCGACAACATAGAGCTCGTGGACCAGTTCACGGAGGCGGAAACCACCGAGGCTGCCGTGGCCATGCTAAAGGCGGGCGAAACGGATCTGGTGGTGGAGCTCCCTAAGAAGATGCTTCGAAACATAATCCGCGGCAACGAGGTGACCATTACCGTGCGCGCCGAGGACCCGCTCATAGGCACGGTGGCGGAAGCGGTCATAGGCGAGCTGGCGAACACGCTCAACGGGGTGCAGCGCACGAGCATGGCCTACTACGACCTCTCACCGCTGCGCTTTGAGACCAAGGCGGAAGCGGACGAGGCGGACGAGGCGTTCGACGAGACGCTCATCCGCGCGGTCATCGTACGCAAGGCGAACATAACCGTAGTGCGCACGGCCACCGCCTACGAGATTCAGCTCACGGCGCTGCTTATCTTCCTCTCGGCGGCCATGGGCGCCGTGTACGCGGCCATGGCCGCCGCCCGGCAGTACCGGGACGGGCTTATGCGCCGGCTGAAAATGCACCGGGTGGCACTCCCGCTCGTCTGGGCGGAGAAATGCCTGCTCGCCGTGCTGGTCAGCCTGCCGCTCAGCCTCCTGCTCGGTCTGGGCGCGCTCGCGGTGGGCTTTCCCGTTTCGGTTCTGCACGCCGCGCTGAGTGCGGCCGCGCTCGCCGTGCCGCTTGCAGCCGTCTTTCTGCTCTTCGCGGTCTCCCGCAAGGACGCCGCGCGACCGGCGCACACCATGCTCGCGGCCCTCACGCTCTGCCTGCTCTGCCTCTTCCTCGGCGGTGGCTTTTACCCGGACTTTAAGATGGACGTAAGCCTGCGGCTGATGAACCCGGCCTGGCTCGCGCATCTGCTCAGCGAATGGTCGCTGGCCGCGGGGGTGTAGCATGCGGCACCTCTTTCTCGGGAACCTGAAACGCATAGCCCGGCACGCGCCGCTGCTCGTGCTGCTCATCGTGGCGCAGATTCTGCTCGGCCAGATCAGCGCAAACGCGCTGGCCTCCCGCGAACCGGAGGTGCGCTTCGCCCTGATTCCGAACGGCGCGGGCGAGCTCGCGCAGTCGCTCGTGCAAAGCGTTACTTCCGTAAAGAGCGCGGACGTGACGGTCCTTGCGCCCGGCACCTCGCCCGCGAGCGCGCTGCGCGACAGCAGCCTGCAGGCGGCCGTGGTGGTCACGGAGGATTTCGACGAGCGCATGCACGGCGGCCGCGGCGACGCGATTCTTATCTACCCCGCGCCGGGCGTCTCGGACGTCTCGGTCATAACGGAGTTTTTCGCGGCGGAGCTCATCCGCCAGAAAGCCGACGCGCTGCTGGACGAGGCGCTGGCGGAAACAGGCCTGGATAAGGAGGAATACCTCGCGGACTACGCCGAGGGAGACCCCATCATAAACATCGATTACATAGGCCCCGCGGGCGGGAGCATTCCTTTTTCCGCGCCGCCGGCCTACGGCGTGCCGGCCCTGCTCCTGCTGCTCGCCTTCCTGCACGCGGCCATGCTCCTGCCCGGCCCGGACCAGCGCCGCTTCCGCCTGGCTTCCGCCGGCCCGCGCGCCCGCAGCTTTTTCGCGAGCCTGCTCACGCTCTACCTGGCGTGGATACTCGTGACGGCCTGCTACGCGCTGGCCATGCGCCTTTTCTACCACGCGTCCGTGCAGCCGGGCGCGCTTGCCGTGCTCTTCCTTATTCCTTTGTATGCAATGTCCCTGTCGGCCATCCTCGTAGCCTTAGGCGGACGCCGCGCCGCGCCGTGGGTTTTCGTGTTCTGGCTCGCGGCCAATATGACGCTGGGCGGCGGTCTTTGGAACGCGGGGGTTACCTTCCCGCTCCTGCGCCCGCTGCTGCCGGTGCTCGAAGCGGTAAACGGTGACCCTGCGGGGTATAGCGCCGCTGCCTTCCTCCTGGCGGAAACGGTGGCTGCGATTTTGGTGAGCGCGGGCATTACTTCCACTTCAAAAAAGACGCCGGTTATGGCATAATAGTAGGGCTTGCGGGCGACGCAAACGGCTCGCGGGCACGGAGAACGAGAAGGAGGTTGTTTTGAAACGAGTGAACATCGGCCTGCTGGGGATGGGCAATATCGGTACCGGGACGTACAAGACGCTGGAGATGAACCGTGCGGGGATAGAGGCGCGGACCGGGCTGGACCTGCGGATTACGCGGATTCTGGAGATAGATACCGAGCGGGACCGGGGGGTGAGCGTTTCGAAGGACAGCTTTACGCAGGATCCGGATTCTATTTTTTCCGACCCGGAGATTTCTATCGTGATTGAGCTACTCGGCGGCGTGGAGCCGGCCACTTCGTTTATGCTTGCGGCCATGAACGGCGGCAAGTCGGTGGTTACGGCGAACAAGGCGGCGGTGGCGGCCAACTACGAGGCGCTTACGGAGGCGGCCGCGAAAAACGGCGTGCAGTTCCGGTTCGAGGCGAGCGTGGGCGGCGGGATTCCCATCCTGACGGCGCTTACGGGCGCGCTTTTGGCGAACGAGTACACGGAGATTATGGGGATCTTGAACGGCACGACGAACTACATCCTGACCAAGATGACGCAGGAGGGGCGCGCGTACGAGGAGGCGCTGGCGGAGGCGCAGGCGAAGGGTTTCGCGGAGGCGGACCCCACGGCGGACGTGGAGGGGACGGACGTGGCGAACAAGCTGGCCATTCTGCTGTCGCTGGCGTTCGGAAAGCGGGTGCGGCCGGAGGAGATTCCCACGAAGGGCATCTCGCAGATTACCAAAGAGGACATAGAGGAGGCGCGGTCGCAGGGCTGCGTAATCAAGCTGATTGCGAGCGCCTTTTACGCGGACGGCAAGCTGAAGTACTTCATCTCGCCTACGTATATGCACGAGACGCATCCGCTGGCGGGCGTTTCGAATGAGTTTAACGCGGTGTTCGTGAAGGGAAACGCGGTCGGGGAGCTTATGTTCTACGGCAAGGGCGCGGGTCCCCTGCCCACGGGCAGCGCCGTGATGGGTGATGTAATAGAGATAGCGAGGAGTTTGTAAGCATGAGTTACTTCAAGGATTGGCTGGGGCTTGCGGAGAGCCAGACCAAGGCTACGTTTAATCAGTTCTGGGAAGAGTACTGCGAGGCGGAGAAGAAGATTTACACGGCGGTGCTGGCGGACGTTACGGCGCCGGTAGCCGGGACGTTTGCGGAGCTTGTGGCGCGGTTCGACGTGAAGCCCGCGCTGTTTATGGGATTTCTGGACGGAGCGGAGGACAGCCTCACGGCGCCGTACGGCGTGGCGCTTGCGGACGTGACGGACGAGACCGCCCTTTCGTTTACGGTGGAGCCGGAGAAGCTGTACTTCAACATGCTCGCGGCGGACGCGGAACACCTGTGGAGCCTGCCGGCCTGGGACGGCGTGCTCTCTTCGGAGAAGCGCGAGGAGATTACCGCGGAGTTTAAGCGCTCCCGCACGGTGCGCAAGGATAAGACCCCGGGAAGAAACGACCCCTGCCCCTGCGGCAGCGGCCTGAAGTACAAGAAGTGCTGCGGAAAGAGCGCATAGGGAAATAAGAAAGCCGCCCGGTGGGCGGCTTTTTCGTTTACGCTTTCTTGATTATCTCTACGTAGTCGTCGTTGCCGAGGCCGGCGGCGTTGGCCTCGTCCGTGTCCAAGTGGAAGTCCTTTTCGTGGGTGCTGCCCGAGCGGATGAGGACGTCCTGGAAGATAAGGGGGCGGGTGCCGTAAGTCTGTACGTCCACGAGCTCCTTGTTCTCCACACCGGCCTCTTTCGCCTGCTCATCGTTCAGGTGAATGTGGCGCAGGGCTATAATCACGCCCTCCGTGAGGTCCACCTCGCCCTTCGGGCCTATAATCTTAGCACCCGGGGTGCCTTCCAGATGCCCCGACTCGCGGATGGGGGCGTCTATGCCTACGCCGCGCGCGTCCGTCATGGCCAGCTCGACCTGCGACTGCGGCCGCGTGGGGCCCAGAATGCGCATGCCTTTTATGGTCCCCTTCGGGCCCACCACGTCTACCTTCTCGTCCGCCGCGAACTGTCCCGGCTGCGTGAGGTCCTTGATGGGCGTGAGCTTGTAGCCCTCCCCGAATAAAACGGCCAGATGTTCCTCGCTTAAATGGACGTGTTTGTTGGAGACGCCCACTCCTACCTTGTAACCCATTGTTTCTCCTCCTGCTCAGCTGTCTGTCGCGCAGCGCCGTCCTATATGGCGCCCGCGTACCATGCAACAGTATCTTACAACAACCGCCCCGCCCGCGCAAGGAAATCGAAAATCGCAGACTCAAGTCAAGATTGGTAGGAAAAAAGACGATTTTCTTACCGATTCCGATTTGAGTCTGCGTATTCTTCTGCGTATAGTCAAACGGGGATGCTGTTCAGATATACTTCCTCGGGGCAGATGTCTATGCCGTCCGGCCATTCAAGTGAGAGCGGGCCGACCTTCACCAGGCGAAAAAACGTTGGTTCCCGAAGCCGACTCCAGAAACTGTCGTCCAAGTACGGGGCAACATCAAAAACCTTTCTTTCGCCGTTCTCGAAATCCACGAGAATTTTATACGCCTCTAAGGGCTCCGCTTTTATCGGCCGGTAAAACTCCAAACTAACCCTCCAAACCTTTAATGGTTAATACAGTGTCGTACTCATTTAGAGCAATCCAGGATGCGTTAATCTCATCCTCTCTGAGCGCAACCCAGGCTTCCACATACTTCTGCTGTTTTCTGGGAAGCTCTCCCGCAAGAACTTCGCCATCCGATGCAATCGAGACGTTTTGTCCTCCGAAAACCGCGTGAATATGTGGTTTGTTGTGAGGAGAATTCTTCTCTTTGTACATATAAATGAGTATACCATAGAAGCTTGATATTAGTGACATAGCTGTTTTCCTTTCTGTCAACAAGTTGTAGTTTCGCGCGGCACAAGCCCGCGGGAATATATTACCATACCGAAATGGTAATTGCAACCATTATTTATCATAATTACAATCTATCGCTTGTCGGGTTTCCTGGGGAAAAACGCCGGAAGAACTGTTAAGCAACGCCACTTGACTCTACTTATAATGAAAATATTGTAGAAATGAGCGTATTTTCGCTTCCGGCTTCCTGCGGGAGCGTTATGCTCAGGCCGTTGTCAGTTATGGCCTCGCACCGGCCGGCAGGGAGCGGGCGCAGGATGAGCGCCTGCCTTGGTTTTCCGGCGCACCGGGCGCGGAAGGCGGCGGCGGCTTTTTCTCCTGCCAGGAGGAGGCGCCTGCTTCTCTCGCTCTTCACCTGCTCCGGCACCTGATCCGGCATGGCGGCTGCCCGCGTGCCCGGCCTCTTCGAATACTTGAACACGTGAATGTAGGCGAAGTCCGTCTCTTCGACCGCGCGGAGGCTTTCCGCGAAATCCGCCTCTGTCTCCCCCGGAAAGCCGACAATGATGTCGGTGGAAATACCGAAGTCCTGGTCTATCCGGCGCAGCGCCGCGACAATCTTTTGATACTCCGCCATGCGGTACCGCCTGCCCATGGCCGCAAGAATGCGGTCGCTGCCGCTCTGCAGGGAGAGGTGAAAATGCGGGCACAGCTTAGGCGCGGCCGCCAGCTCGGCCGCGTGCGCGGCGTCTATGACCGTGGGCTCCACGGAGCCGAGGCGGATGCGGAAATCTCCGTCAAGCGCCGCAATTTTCCGCACGAGATCCGCGAGACCGCCCGTCTGTGCGCTGCCCGCGTCCTGTCCGTACAGTGCGGTGTTGATTCCCGTGAGGATGAGCTCTTTATAGCCTGCGGCAAGCAGGTCCTGCGCCTCGGCCAGAATCTCCGCTTCCGGGCGGGAGCGCACCGGGCCGCGCGCGTAGGGGATTACGCAGTACGCGCAGAAGCGGTCGCAGCCGTCTTCGATTTTCAGATACGCGCGCGTCCGCCCGCCGGCGGGAAGCCCGTCACCCGCGTCCACCGTCGATTCGTTTTCCGCAGCCCCGGCCGCAGCTTCCGCTCCCGCGCCGCGCGCTTCCGATGCAGGAGCAGCCCCGGGCGCGCCCCCGTCCAGCAGCGCCGTAACCCGCGCCGGGAGGCTGTCCTTCTCCGCCGTCCCCAGCAGCAGGTCTATCTCCGGCATCTGCGCAGCAAGGCGCGCGCCGTCCGTTTGCGCGTAGCAGCCTATGAGCGCCAGCAGCGCGTCCGGATTGTTTCGCTTCGCGCGCCGTAGGAAGTTGCGCGACTTGCGGTCCGCCATGCCCGTCACCGTGCAGGAGTTCACCACGTATACATCCGCGGCGGCGGCCTCGCCCACCACCTCGTAGCCCAGCGCACGGAAACGCGCCTCGAGCTTCTGCGTCTCGTACTGGTTCACCTTGCAGCCCAGCGTGTAAAACGCGATTCGTCTCTTCATGGAATTACAGATCGACCTCGTAGCGGAGCATGGCGAGCACCGCCGGTCCCGCCGTCTCCGTGCGCAGGATGGTCTGCCCCAGACTGCAGGCCCGCGCCCCCGCAGCTGTGAAAGCCGCCGCCTCCGCCGCCTCGAAGCCGCCTTCCGGCCCCACGAACACCGCGACCCGCGCGCCGCCGGCTTTAAGCAGCCCTTCCGCAGCCGCCTCGCGCAGCACGTCCTTAACCGTGCGCCCCGTCTCTTCTTCGTAGGCCAATATCCCCAGCGCAAACCCGTCGAGCGCCGCGGCCGCCTCGTAAGCCGTAACGGGCGCGCTTACCTCCGGCACCCGCCCCCGGCCGCTCTGCTTGGCCGCCTCCGCCGCCACCTTTCGATACCGCGCGAGTTTTCCCTCGCGCACCGCGTCCGCCTTCACCTGGCACCGCGCGGCATGCACTGGCACGATGCGCGCCACGCCCAGCTCCGTGGACTTCTGGATGATCTCCTCCATCTTCTGCCCCTTCGGCAGACATTGAAACAGCGTGACCTGAACGGCGCTCTCCGTGGCGAGCCCGCCCGCCGCAAGAATCCGGAACACCGCCGTGTCCCCCTCGTAGCCCGCAAGCGCCACGCGAAACTCGCGGTCCACGCCGTTGGAAAACACGCATTCCTCGCCGGGCCGCATCCGCAGCACGCTCTTCACGTGCCGCACCTCGTCCGGCGCCGCGAGGACGCACACCCCGCGCGCCTCGTCTATCTCGTCTAAAACCGGATGGGCGAAAATCCTGCGCATAGCAGCAGCCACTCCCCTTTCGTCTCCGCTTTGGTCGTCATAAACCCCGCCGCCAATATCGCTTCCCGCATGGCCTCTTCCTCCGTAGCCAGCAGTCCGGACAGGAGGAGCATCCCGTCACGCGAAAGCAACGCACCGAGGCTCGGCAAAATGGCCTTCAGCAGGCCGCTCGTGAGGTTCGCCACGATCACCTTGTACGGCTCGCCGCCAGCCGGCACGCCCGCCGCCGCCATGGCCGCGGCATCGCGAATGTCCCCCACCACCGCGTCAATCCGGTATTCCACATTGTTGCGCGCGAAGTTCAGCTCCATGGACGCCGCCGCGTCCGCGTCTATCTCCACCGCCGTCACGCGCCCGGCGCCCAGCCGCGCGGCCACGATGGACAGAATCCCGCTCCCCGCGCCTATGTCCAGCACGTGGTCGCCCGCCGCCAGCACCTCCTGAAGCGCGCCTATGCAAAGCGACGTGGTTTCATGCGACCCCGTCCCGAACGCCATGCCCGGGTCTATGATTATCACGTCCCGCCCCGCCGGATTCGGGTGCTCCTCCCAGGGCGGCCGCACCGAAAAGCGCGCCGTGACATCGAAGGGCTTAAACCCTTCCTTCCACTTGGTTTTCCATTCATCCGTAAGGGGCTGGCTCGTATGTGTGAGCGGACCGAAGTCTGCGTCCGGCCCGTAGTGTCCGGCGGCCGCGTCTTCCTTCAGGCGCCTTAGCGCGGCGTCGAGGCCCGCGAGAGCCACCTCAGAAGCGGGGCCTTCTTCCATATAAAACGTGAGGATGGCCTCGCCGCTACCGTCCGGCGCATCCACGCCGCCGGCTGCCGTGCGCGCCGCCGCCTCCGCCCGGGAAAGCTCGCCCGCCTCGCCCTCGAAAAAAAGGCCTGGGTCCACGTAGTCCCAGTCCAGCGCGTCCTTGCCGGAGAGGATGCGGAAAATGTCCGCCTTGTCCTCTATGCTCACATTCTCAATCCCGCAGGAAAGCAGCACGGCCAACGCCGCCTCCGCGCCCGCGCTCGTCGTGAGAATCCGGTGTTCGCGAATCGCCGTCATACGGCTTTCTTCCTGTAGGAGTAGAGGTATGCGAGCGAGACGAACAGCCCGCCGCCCACTATGTTGCCCAGCGTGACCGGCAGCAGGTTGTTTGCGAAAAAGCTCCCCCACGTGAGGCCGTCCAGCGTGCTCTGCGCCAAATGCAGGTCCGCCACGGCCCGGTCGGCATAGGACAGCCCGTCCGCCACCTGCACGCTCTTGGCAAAGAGGCCCGCCGGGATGTAGTACATGTTCGCCACGCTGTGCTCGAAGCCGGAGGTAACAAACAGCCAGATGGGGAAGAAGATGCCCCAGACCTTGCCCGCCACGGAGTCCGCCGCGAAGGCAATCCACACCGCCAGGCACACGAGCCAGTTGCACAGGATGCCCAGGATGAAGGCCTTCTCGCCGGAGAGCGCGGTCTTGCCCGCCGCGATTTTCACGGTCATGGCGCCCAGCATCTCGCCGCCGGAATCCAGCAGGCCCGAGCGGAAGATGAGATACGCCACGAACACGCTGCCCAGCAGGTTGAACGCGTAGACTATGAGCCAGTTGCGCAGGAGGCCGGAGAGCTTAATCCGGCGGCTTGCCAGGGCGCCCACCATGAGGACGTTTCCGGTAAACAGCTCGCCGCCCGCCAGCACCACGAGCATGAGGCCCACCGTAAAGACAGACCCCACCAGCACGCGACCGAGGCCGTATGTGTCCGCGCCCGCGAGCAGGTTAAAGCCCGCCATGGTCGAACCCTGTGCCGCCAGCGCTATGAACGCGCCTGCCAAAAAGCCCAGCACCGCCAGCCTGCCAAAAGGCGCGGCGGCCTTTCCCTCGGCCGCCACAAGGCTTACTTCTACAATTTCATCCGGTTTTTTTATCGACATTCTATGCTTGCTCCTGCGGGCGCAGCTCGGCGAGTAACTTGGGAATGGTTGCCCGCTGGTTCACTTCAAAGGCCTTCTCCGGCTGCATGGCGCGGTCTTCCGGAGTGCGCGTAAAGAAGAACTTGCGCTTGACCTCCTCCACTATTTCATCCTCGCTCATGCCCGCGTCGTGGCACCTGAGGATGGTCTCCGCCTTGTTCGTGGCGCTCTCGCGCGATCTGGCGAAATAGCCCGCGGCCTGCTCCCCGTCTATTATGCTGCCGTGCGGCAGGATTATGGTCTTCGCGCCCAGCTTCTCCGCGCGGTCTATGGCCTCGAGCGCCTGCAGGTAGCTGGTCACAAACGAGGCGTGCACCTGACCGCCCTGCAGCAGGACGCCGGTCGTCTCGTTCGAAATCAGCAGGCCGTCCTCGCGGAAGAAGTACATGACCGAATCGCGGGTATGCCCCGGGGTTTCGAGCACTTCGATGGTAGCGTCACGGGCCTGGATTATATCCCCGTCCGCGACGATAAGGTCTGCGGCGGGAAAATCGTAGTCGCCCGAATAACTTCCCACATCAAAGCCCCGGCCGCTTTCACCTGCCGCGTTCATATCCATGTCCGCGATAAACTTGCGCGCGCCCGGCCGCTCGAGAATGCTGTTTGTGGCAGCGCATTCCACGACCACGGCGTCCGGAAACGCCTTCTTAAACAGGGGCAGCGCGCCCACGTGGTCGTAGTGCGCGTGCGTTATGAGGATGTAGTCCACGGTGCGGCCATCCAGAGCCGCCTTCACGTTTGCCAGCGTGGCCGCCCCGCTGAAGGGGAAGCCCACGTCCGCCAGAAACGCCTCGTTCTCAGATAAAATGAGCCGGCTGTCCCCGCCCGGGGCCGCCGTTACGTCAATGATTTTCAGCATGTTTTTCTTTCAGCTACTACTTTCTTCTTCTCCAGCGCAGCGCGGTGTTCTGCTTGCGGCCGGCCTTGCCTATGCGCACCGGGTCCGCCGTCAGAATGAGCACGTCGTCGCCCTCCTGGTTGATGTACCGTTTCTGGCGGCTGCCGATCCAGTTCTGAATCAGCGAGAACTCCAGATTGTGATACACGATTGCGTTTTCCTCGTCCACCTCATAGAAGCCCGCGTAGGCGAACATGCCCCTGGCCGCTGCCAGCGTCTGCTCGTCGCTGCCGCCCTCGGTGTCCGGTATGTCGTAGCGCGGCCGGTCGTTGCGAATAATCTGCACCGACACCCAGCCGTCCTGCGAATAGCAGATAAAACCGGATACGTTCGGTCCCATAATGTCTTCCACCACGCCGGTCTCCACGTCCTTGCCTGTGAAAGATTCCAAATACCATGTGCCTTTCAGCCAATCTGCGTATGACATTTTCCTGCTCCTTTTCCCGCGCCCCGGCGCGCCGCTCTGGGAGAATAGGCTCCCTTTCCTACCGTCAATTATATACAAAAAATGATTATAGACAAAGGGGGGCGCGCCGTGTTAATATCTTGACAATAATTTCACCCTCGGTCTTGCCGCTAAGGAGTGGGCGGCAGGCAGGATGTTTTTTTTATACCTGAAAGGAGTTATTTATAATGTCACCAGTAAATCCGGAAGCAATCGGCGTATTTGGACTCTTCGCCACGGTCATCTGTTTCGGCCTCGAGCAGGTGGGCGTGGGCGTAAACAAGGATACTGACCATGCAAAACTAACCCGCAGCCTCGGCTTCATAGCCATCTTCTTCGGTGGTTTCACCCAGGTGTACACCTCGCTGTCCATGTACCTGTTCAACATAGCAGGCGACCACAGCATTTATCTCGGAACCGTCTTCGGCTTCTTCGGAATGTTCTGGATCCTCGTAGGATTCCACTTTATCAGAGGCGGCGACAAGAAGGTCATGGCGCACTTTTTCTTCTGCGGCCTGATCCTCTGCGTTCTGTTCACCATCCGCGCCTTCCAGGACGGCCTTGTCTGGCCGCTCGGCATAGACCTGGTGGTCATAGACGCCCTGCTCGTTTCGCTCATATTCGGCTGGTACACGGAGAACAAGGCCCTCGGCAAGATTGCAGGCGTCTGCAACCTCGCCATAGGCGCCATCTCGTTCTTCCTGCTCTACCCGCACCTCATTCACTAATCGCTCCAACAGTAATCAAAAGAGGACGCCCCCGCGGCGCCCTCTTTTATTGTGCGCTATTTCTCAGCCACCCGCATAACAATCCAAACCGGTTTTCGCAGGGCGTCGCTCATCTCCCTGTCATCGCGGCAGGGCTGCGGCCATCTCCCTGTCATCACGCAGGGTTGCGGCCATCTCCATAATATTCCATGGGCAGAATTACAGATAGTCTGTGGATTTCGCGAGCAATTCTACAGACTATCTGCAGATTTGACCAGATTGAAGCGAAAACCTACGAAAATCCACAGACTACTTGCAGTTTTGACCAAC